>JAEWWD010000187.1 GCA_023396535.1 Bacillota bacterium | reverse complement strand
CTTCACTACGACGGCCCTTGAAGAGCGGATCGCCGCCGGCGTGAAATACGATGCGGTCGTCGCCATTGGACCCCTGCCCATGATGCGGGCGGTCGCCAACATCACCAGGCCCCACGGCATCAAGACGATCGTCTCCATGAACCCCATCATGATCGACGGCACCGGCATGTGCGGCGGCTGCCGCCTGACAGTGGGCGGCGAAACCAAGTTCGCCTGCGTGGACGGCCCGGATTTCGACGGGCATCTGGTGGATTTCGACGAGGCCATTCAAAGGAGCCGTATGTACAAGAGCGAGGAAGCGGCGAGCACGGAAAAGCACGCCTGCCGCCTGACGGGAGAGGTGAAGTAACATGCCGAATATGAATCCGAAGAAACTGCCCGCGCGCGAGCAGGCGCCGGACGTGCGCAACAAGAATTTCGACGAGGTTTCCCACGGGTACGACGCGGCAATGGCCATGGAAGAGGCGACCCGCTGCCTGCAGTGCAAGCATAAGCCCTGCGTATCCGGCTGCCCCGTCAACGTGCGCATCCCTGAATTCATAAAGGCCATCGCCGAAGAGAAGTTCGACGACGCCTACGATATTTTGAAGAGCACCAACAGCCTGCCCGCCATCTGCGGCCGCGTTTGCCCGCAGGAAACCCAGTGCGAGCAGAAATGCGTGCGCGCCATAAAGGGCGAGCCGGTCGGCATTGGCCGACTGGAGCGCTTCGCAGCCGACCACGCCATGCAGAAGGCCAGGGAAAGCGGTTCTTCCGCCGTTTCCGGCGCTCCCGTACAGAAGAACGGCAAAAAAGTCGCCGTCATAGGCTCCGGCCCCGCGGGCCTGACCTGCGCGGGCGATCTTGCCAAGCTCGGCTACGACGTGACCATATTCGAAGCCCTGCACACCCCCGGCGGCGTGCTCATGTACGGCATCCCCGAGTTCCGTCTGCCCAAGGGGCTGGTGCGCGAGGAGATCGCCACCGTCGAAAAGTTGGGCGTGAACATACTGACCAACACCGTGGTCGGCCGTTCCATCAGCCTGGACGAGCTGATGGAGGACGAGGGCTTTGAAGCCGTGTTCATAGGTTCCGGCGCGGGCCTGCCCAACTTCCAGAAGATACCCGGCGAAAACCTCAACGGCGTATATTCCGCCAATGAGTTCTTGACCCGCATCAACCTCATGAAGGCGTACGCGTTCCCGAAGACCGATACTCCGGTGCGCGTGGGCAAAAACGTCGCCGTCATCGGCGGCGGCAACGTCGCGATGGACGCCGCGCGTTGCGCGAAGCGCCTGGGCGCGGAGAACGTGTACATCGTGTACCGCCGCAGCGAGGTGGAAATGCCCGCGCGTGTGGAAGAAGTACACCACGCCAAGGAAGAGGGCATCATATTCAAGATGCTCTGCAACCCCACCCGCATCAACGGCAACGAGAACGGCAACGTCGTTTCCATGGAGTGCGTGGAGATGGAGTTGGGCGAACCCGACGCGTCCGGCCGCAGGCGGCCCGTCGCGAAAAAGGGCAGCGAGTTCACGCTGGATGTGGATACGGTTGTCGTCGCCATCGGCAACTCCCCCAATCCGCTTATCAAGAACACTACCCCGGGCCTCGCGACAGAGAAGTGGGGCGGCATCGTGGCGGATGAGGAAACGGGCGCAACCAGCAAGCCATACGTGTACGCGGGCGGCGACGCCGTAACGGGCGCGGCCACCGTCATACTCGCCATGGGCGCGGGCAAGAAGGCCGCCGCGGCCATACACGAGGCGCTGAGCAAGAAGTAACAAAATCAAACCATAAAAAGGCCGCCCCATCGGGGGCGGCCTTTTATGTTACTTGGAACCTTAAGGTATCGCCGCCTTCGGCGGCGACGATATTTTTTTATATTGGGGGAAACCGAAGGTTTCCCCCAGTCCCCCCTTCCTCAAGCAAGCCCTTGCCACCCGCCATTAAGATACAAATGGTTTTAGTAAATAACGTATGATCATTCAAACGTTGATTATTTGCACAAACAGGCGGGGCGCTCCGCCGCCCCGCCCGCGCAGGCGTGGGACGTATGACATAAAATAAGTCCCATCTGACGACATGTGCGTCAGATGGGACACCTTGCACGCGGCGGCATGCGACAGAAGCCTTTAGGCTTCCGAGTGTACCGCCGCGTGAGAAAACCCCCTCGCGCAAATGGGCAAAGCCCATTTGTGCGACATTAGATGTTGTGTTTCTTTCCCGCCGCCGAGAGCACGAACACCGGCGTGCCCTCCGCGAAGGGCTCCGTTACGCCGGGATTCCATTGCTTGAGCTGCGCGGTGGTAACACCGTGGCGCTTGCCCACATCCCAGAATGTCTCGCCCGCCGGGGCGAAGTTGATCATGATGCCGTTCCTGCGCGCCACGGGTTCCGCGGGTTCGGCGGAAACCGCGAGCGTGACCTCCCGCAGCTCGTTGACCATGGCCTCCGTTTCCAGCACGTAATCCACGTTTATGTTGCGGCCCGAACCGTTCTCGTGGATTTGCAGCACATTCAGGGTGATTTCCGCGTCGGGCGTGAAGGGCGTGTTGAGCGTGCAGCGGAAGGGGACGTCCTCTTCAAAGCCCGTGAGCATGCCTTCTTCGCTTTGGAATACGACGCTGGTCATTAAGAGCCCGTCGACCGCGAGCTGCCCGCCGTCGTCCGTCGTTCCGAGCACCGTGGGCCGCGCGTTGACAAAGGACACGCGGGATACATCGGGCAGCCCCTCCGGTACGCGCAATGTCTCGTGGATCGGGCAGATCTGCCGCACCACCGCCACGGGATTGAGCTGCTCCATGGTCTCCTGCGCGCAGTTGACGGCCTGATCCGGCGCGTAGGCGTCCGAAAGCGCGTTCATGCGTTCCCGCGATATGCAGCTCGCGTCGAGCGTCACGGCGGCTTCCACTTCCAGCATATCCCCGTCCCCGCCGACGGATATGGACATATCCTTTACGGTGGGCGATACGCTGACGCTTGCGCAGGTACGGGCGTCCAGCTCCATGGGGATCAGTTCCTCAAAGGGGAACTGCTGCGCCGCTTGATTGAGCTGGCCGTCCGCGTCCACGTACAGCGCGCTCACGTAGAGCATGCCCTGCACGCCTAAGCCGTTTTCCTCCAGTGTGGCGTTTTGGACCTGCACCTGCGCGTCGGCGAGCAGTACCTGCTGCGCGCCGGGGGCGGGGATCTCTTCGCGGATGCGTACGGTGGAATTCCCCACTGGCATAAGGCGGGAGGCTTCGATTTCCTGAAACTGCTTCTGCAGATCGTCGACCCCGCCGATGTCGGCCAGCACCTGCACGCTGTCGTTCTGCCGCACCACCGTGTTCAGCTCCGCAACGGTCTCCAGATGTACGCGCCTGTCGTTGAGGGAATAGCGAAGATCCATCAACTGCGGCTTTACCTGCGCGCGCATGCCCTCCTCCACGCCGTCGAGCGGTATGTCGTGGCTGTATTGCGTGGATGCGCGTACGCCGAAGGGCCGGTTTTCGCTATCCAGGCATAGCATCTGCAACGTAAGGGTGCCGTCCGCCTGTACCCGTCCGGCCGAACAGTGGGCGGCGTCGTTGTGGATCTGCCCCTGTACATGCAGTATGCGCTGCGTCTCCCGCCCGGCAGGCAGCGGGATGTCGCTTTCCACCATCGCCTGCGCTACGGTCCTGCCCGCCACTCGCTCCATATTCAGTTCGTTCCAGATGGGTTCCATATGGCTGCACCTCTCTTAGTCGTTTAGTTCTGTCGTAACCAATATATGAATGGACAGACCCGTACAGAAGTAATTTTTATTTATTTGCGGGTAAGAAACGCCGGATTACCGGAATGCTGTGCGATACAAATCGGATTCATAGAGAGTTTATTGCAGTTTATTCCGGCAAGACGCGCAAAATAATCGGTAATGGGAGCAGGCGGGAAGAATTTTGCGGCACTGCGTCATACTGTCCGAATAGAGCGGGAAAAACCCGCAATCGTTGCGCGGCGCTCCATTCGGATGTATGATAAATAAAACCAATTCGTTTGAAGTACGGGAGGAAAGGCCATGCCCATCACGCTCGAGGATGTGCGCGAGGCAAAAACACGCATCGCGCCGTACGTGTGCCGCACCGACGTCACGCAAATGCAGTTGCCCGGCGGCGGGGAACTGTATATTAAGCTGGAAAACCTGCAGTACACGGGCGCGTTCAAAGTGCGCGGCGCGTTCAACTGCATATTGCAGCTCACCGAAGCGCAGTGGAAGGCCGGCGTGCTCGCCGCCTCGGCGGGCAACCATGCGCAGGGCGTGGCGCGCGCCGCGCGCGAGCTGGGACTCGACTGCACCATCGTCATGCCTGCGGGCGCGCCGCTTTCCAAAATAACGGCGACCGAGCATTACGGGGCCAAGGTGGTGCTGCACGGCGCTTCCTACGACGACGCGTGCGCTCACGCGCTTAAACTCGTGGAAAAGACGGGAGCGACGTTCATACATCCGTTCAACGACGAGCGCGTGATCGCCGGGCAGGGTACGATCGGCCTTGAAATACTCGAGGAAGTCCCCGCCGGGCAGATACTGGTGCCTCTGGGCGGCGGCGGGCTGGCGGCGGGCGTAGCCATCGCCGCAAAGGGCATAGACCCGACGATCCGCGTCATAGGCGTGGAGCCTTCAAGCGCCGCGTCCATGCGCTCCTCCATAGAGGCGCAGCGCATCGTGACGCTCGCATCTGCGAACACCATAGCGGACGGCATCGCCGTCAAGACCCCGGGCGATCTGACCTACCCGCTGTGCCGCGATTATCTGGACGACGTCATCACCGTGGACGACGACGATATCGCCCGCGCGATACTGCATCTTCTCGAAAAGTGTAAAATCGTCAGCGAGGGCGCGGGCGCGGCGGGCGTGGCGGCTATGCTCAGCGGAAAAGCGCGCCTGCTCAAGGACCGTCCCACCGTCGCGCTGCTTTCGGGCGGCAATATAGACGTGACAATGATCGCGCGCATCATAGACAAGGGCCTTGTGCGCACCGGCCGCAAAACGATGATCCGGACCACGCTTTCGGATAAACCCGGCCAGCTTGTCAGGCTTCTGAGCCAGATTTCCGCCACCGGCGCGAATATCGTCAGCATAACGCACGACCGCATGGCGCCGGATATGAACGTGACGGAGTCCGCCGTAACGCTGGAGCTGGAAACCCGCGACAGGCGGCATGTGTTTGATATAAGAAGCTCGCTGGAGGACGCGGGATACAGGTTAATTAATTAACAATTAACAATGCATAATGAACAATGAAGGAGGAAATCCCGAAGGGATTTCTCTGAAAAAGAAGTAGGCAACCGCGCGTTCCATGGTCAGGAGCGCGCGGTTGTTTTATACGGCGGCGTGCCAATTAAATGGTAATCTCGAAAATGGCAGGCTGAAGTAGATACGGCCAGAGGCTTTCAATCGTCATTTTTCAGCGGCATGTACGGTGAAAAATGACACCT
>JAEWWD010000045.1 GCA_023396535.1 Bacillota bacterium | reverse complement strand
CCAAATACAGGGAATAGCAGGGTGGGGGCGCGTATGCTGCTAAGCTGGGAGACAGTTATCAATCAAGCGGAGGAATGCCGCGCCTGTACGCTTTGCGAGCGGCGCACGCACGTCGTATTTGGAGAAGGCAACCTGAAGGCCGATGTAATGTTTATCGGCGAAGGACCAGGGCGGGAAGAAGACCTGCAGGGCAGGCCGTTTGTAGGACCGGCCGGTCAGTTGCTGGATAAAATGCTTGCGGCCATAGGTATGGAGCGCGGCGAGGTGTATATCGCGAATATCGTTAAATGCCGCCCTCCGCAAAATCGTGTGCCCACGGATGAAGAAGCGCAGGCTTGCCTGCCGTATCTGCGCGCACAGGTGGGCCTTATCAAGCCGCGAATCATCGTTTGCCTGGGCGCGACTGCCGCAAGGTACGTTTACGACCCAAATGTGCGAATCACAAGGGAACGGGGCATCTGGAAAGAAAAGAAGGGCGTGTGGATACTGCCCACCTATCATCCGGCCGCATTGCTGCGCGACCCGGATAAAAAGCGCGAGGCCTGGGCGGATATGCAGGCGCTGCGCGCAAAAAGGGAAGAGCTTCTCTCGGGGGGCGCTGTACAAGCCTCCCTCTAAATGGTATAATGCAACAAGTCATCAACGCATCGGAGGTACGCTATGTCCGGCCATTCCAAATGGGCAAATATTAAAAACAAAAAAGAAAAGACAGATTCGCAGCGCGGCAAGATATTCACCAAGATCGGCCGTGAAATCGCAATAGCCGTTAAGGAGGGCGGGGCAGATCCCGTCAATAACTCCAAGCTGCGCGACGTGATCGCCAAAGCCAAAGCAAATAACATGCCCAACGACAATATTTCCCGCTCCATCAAAAAGGCGTCGGGCGAGTTGGGCAGCGTCAATTATGAGGAATGCTCCTATGAAGGCTACGGACCGGGCGGCATCGCCGTCATCGTGGAGGTAGTAACGGATAATCGCAACCGCACGGCTGCCGAAATGCGGCATATATTCGATAAAAGCGGCGGAAGCCTGGGGGCTGCGGGCTGCGTATCCTGGATGTTCGATAAAAAGGGCGTTATCGTGCTGGAAAAAAGCGCGCTGCTGGACGAGGATGAAGTCATGATGGCCGCGCTGGATGCGGGCGCCGAGGATTTTGCCCCGCAGGATGATGCCTATGAAATATATACGGCTCCGGCGGATTTTTCCGGTGTTCGCGAGGCGCTGGAAGCCGCAAAATATACGTTTATATCCGCTCAGATCGATATGATCCCACAGAACACAGTGGACGTTTCAGATGCGGAGACTGTACAGAAGGTGGAGCGCCTGCTGGAATTGCTGGACGACAATGAAGACGTGCAGGATGTATTCCACAACGGCATCCTGCCTGAACAGGAAGAAGAAGACTGAACGCATTGCAGGCGGGCGTAAGCCCGCCTTTTTGAAATTCAGAAGAGAACTTAAAGTTTGAATGGAAAGGATTGTTTCAATGAAAAAAACAATCGTTTGTTTGATGGCGTGCCTCACGCTGCTGATTGCGGCAGGGTGTAAATCGCCTGAGGAAATTACGCAAAATCCGCCGGAACAAAGGACTTCACAGGAGATTGTATTAAAACAGGAAACCCAGGAGGAACAGCGTACGTTGTCCGTATCCGGCAGCGGCGAGGTGGATGTAAAGCCCGATGTGGCGACGGTACGGTTATCCGTGTTCGTACAGGCGAAGACCGCTGAGGAAGCGCAAACGCAGAACAGCGAGAAAATGACGGCCGTCTTGGATGTCATCAAATCCATGGGCGTTCTGGAAAAGGATATACAGACTCAGGACATCAGCGTCTATCCTGTGCAGGATTATGAAAAGAATCCGCCCGCCATTACGGGATATACCGCAACGAATACGATTACCGTCGAGATATACGACATGAACAAGACCGGAGGGCTTATTACGGCTGCCACGCAGGCGGGCGCAAATGAAGTGCTCAGCGTGGATTTCAAGCTGCAGGACGAATCGAAGTTCTATCAGCAGGCGCTGCAGAGCGCGGTGGCGGACGCGCAGGCAAAAGCGCAGGCCATGGCGGATGCGGCGGGCGTCGAGTTGGATGGGCCGCTAGATATGCAGGAGAGCGGCAGTGTATCTGCGCCGCAATACCTGGAGGCTCCGACGGCGGATAAAGCCGAAGGGTCTGTCAATACTCCGGTGCAGAGCGGGGAAATCACTGTGACCGCGCAGGTGACGATACAATACAAACTGAAAATTCCGGCTACGCCCAAACCGGTTCAGCCATAAGGATTTACCTATAACCGCCCGGTGTAAAACGACACCGGGTGTTTTCTCTTTAGAAAGCTAATTTTGGATATGTAAAATGCTATGGTACGTAAAATAAGAATACTAACGCTTTCGCATGAATACCTTCCTTATATGCATAGGATAGTATGAGTAAATGCGAGGAGGCGTATATCGTGCGCGTTTTTGTCGTCACCAAACGTACACTTCTGATTGCGGCCGTAGCGGCGGTAATGGTTATCGCGGGGCTTGTGGCGGTGCTGCTCTTTGGAGGGGAAGGGGAAACACAGCAGACGAACGCCAAATTGTCGGGAGAATCATACGAGCTGGAGGTATTGGCCGGTAAGCACAGGGAACTGCCCGTATACAGCGTAAGCAGGCCGGATAAAAAGATCGCTCTGACCATCGACGCCGCATGGGAGGATGATAAGACGCCTTTCATATTGCAGGAATTGGACCGGCAGGGCATCAAGGCGACGTTCTATCTTTGCGGTTTTTGGGTGGATAAATATCCGGAGCACGTGAAGGAGATCCATGACAATGGGCATGAAATTGGCAATCATACGGATACGCATCCGCATATGAGCAGGCTGGACGCGGGTAAAATTCAAAAAGAGCTTACCACACTGGATAACAAGCTGGAAAAGATCACAGGCGAACGTTCCAAGACCTTCCGCGCCCCGTTTGGGGAGTACAACGACCTCGTTATCACGACGTCCCGCGATATGGGATATACGCCCGTACAGTGGGACCTTGACACCATTGACTGGAAACAGGATCGCAGCACCGAAAAAATACTAAGTTCCGTATTGCCCAAACTGCAGGCCGGCTCCATCATATTGTGCCACAACAACGGATACAACATCGAGGAATACCTTCCGCAATTGATCAATGCGGCAAAGGAGCAGGGATATGAATTCGTCACCGTGAGCGAGCTGCTGCTGCCCGGCGAGACTATGATAGACGTCAACGGCGTACAAAAACCCGCCTCCTGAAAAGGGTCCAGAGATATGACGCCTTCCGAAAGGGCTGCCGGTACCCGACAGCCCTTTCATCGTTGCTTTCCCATCGTTTCGCCGTTCAACGGTTGCGAAACCGGCCGCTTTCCCCTATAATCAGTATAATTGCAATGCTATGCTCACTGCATACATTGGGGAAAGAGGGAAGTTTTGCAGACCAGCGACTTTTTTTATGCGCTTCCGCAGGAGCTCATCGCGCAGACGCCCATAGAGGACCGTGCGTCATCCCGCTTGCTGGTATACAATAAGAGCGACGGCAGCCTAACGGATACCATATTTTCCACATTGCCTCAATACCTCAAACAGGGCGACGTGCTGGTACGCAATACGACGCGCGTTATTCCAGCCAGATTATTCGGCGTACGCGAGGATACGGGCGGCGCTATGGAGTTTCTTTTGCTCAGGCGCATTTCGGGCGACGATTGGGAATGCCTGGTAAAGCCCGGCCGGCGGGCGAAAAACGGTCTGACATTCGTTATCAACGAGGAACTGCGCGCGACTATTCTCGATAGCACTGAAGACGGCGGTCGTATCGTCCACCTTTCATACGACGGAATATTTGAAGAGGTGCTCGACCGCGCGGGGCAGATGCCGCTGCCGCCCTATATCACCGAGCGGCTAACCGACAGGGAAAGATACCAGACGGTATACGCCCGTGAGCGCGGCTCCGCCGCCGCTCCTACGGCGGGCCTGCATTTTACGAATACGCTTCTGGGGGAAATCCGGCAAAAAGGCGTCGACATAGTGGATATTCTCCTGCATGTGGGATTGGGGACGTTTCGGCCTGTATCCGCAGCTTCGGTAGAGGAGCATCATATGCATTCCGAATACTACGAGGTAACGGAACAAGCGGCAAGCGAAATCAACGCGGCCCGCAACCGGGGCGGACGCATCGTCGCCGTCGGGACGACCTCTTGCCGCACGCTGGAGAGCGTTACGGACGAGCGGGGTATCGTACATGCGGGAAGCGGATGGACGGATATATTCATAACGCCGGGCTATCGGTTTAAGGCAGTGGACGCGCTCATAACGAATTTCCACCTTCCCGAATCGACTTTGTTGATGTTAGTAAGCGCATTTACCACCAGGGAGGATATGCTGCGCGCATATGACCACGCCGTAAAGGCGAAATATCGCTTCTTCAGCTTCGGGGATGCGATGCTCATACAATAAGGAGAGTTCATGCCTGCTTTTTCTTTTGAAGTAATTAAAACCTGTGCGCAGAGCGGTGCGCGA
>JAEWWD010000024.1 GCA_023396535.1 Bacillota bacterium | reverse complement strand
GCTGAATATGTTGTAGTCTATGTCGTTATCTTCCTTGCGGATCAACGCCATGGACCCTATCTTCCCTACTACCTCAAAATCAAACTTCGGCATTGTTTTTTCCTCCCGGGGCGCGCCGCCCATATCGGTTTTTAGTATAGCAAATCGCACAATAAATCACAATCATTAAGACGGCGGACAGGCATTCCCCACCTTACATAATGCCGCCCGCACACAGGGATACTAACCATATTCAGCATGTCCAAGGAGGAATCGCTATGCAGATCATACAGGACGACGGCAGCATGAGCAAAAACAAGCAGCTCGACCAATATCGCGTGTGCAACAACGAAGAAAAGCTCACCACCAACCTCGGCGTGAAGCTCTCCAATACCGACGATTCGCTTAAGGCGGGCGATCGCGGACCTACGCTGTTGGAAGATTTTCATTTTCGCGAGAAAATCACGCATTTCGACCACGAACGAATACCGGAGCGCGTGGTGCACGCGCGCGGCTTTGGCGCGCACGGCGTATTTGAGCTTTATGAATCCATGTCGGAATATACGATGGCGTCGTTTTTGCAGGACCCGGCCGTCAAAACGCCCGTGTTCGTGCGGTTCTCCACCGTGGCGGGCTCCCGCGGCTCGGCGGATACCGTGCGCGACGTGCGAGGGTTCGCTGTGAAATTCTATACTTCTACAGGCAATTTCGATATCGTGGGCAACAACATCCCCGTATTTTTCATACAGGATGCCATCAAGTTCCCCGATCTCATACACGCCGTCAAAGCGGAACCCAACAATGAGATACCACAGGCGACCACTGCGCACGACACGTTCTGGGATTTCGTGGTCAATACGCCGGAAACCGCGCATATGGTCATGTGGATCATGTCCGACAGGGCGCTTCCCCGGAGTTTTCGCATGATGGAAGGCTTCGGGGTCAACACGTTTCGGTTCGTCAATGCAAAGGGCAAAGCGCGCTTTGTGAAATTCCACTGGAAGCCCCTGCTTGGCGTGCATTCGCTGATGCGGGACGAGGCACAGAAGCTTTCCGGCAAAGACCCGGATTTTCACCGGCGGGATTTGTGGAACGCCATCGAGCAAGGCAATTATCCCGAGTACGAATTCGGCGTGCAGATGATCAACGAAGAGAACGAGTTCGCGTTCGATTTTGACATACTCGATCCGACCAAGCTGTGGCCGGAGGAACTTATCCCCGTGAAACGGATAGGCAAGCTCACGCTCAACCGCAATGTGGACAATTTCTTCGCGGAAACGGAACAGGTCGCCTTCTGCCCCGCCAACATCATCCCCGGCATCGACTTCAGCAACGACCCGCTGCTGCAGGGGCGGCTGTTCTCCTACGAGGACACGCAGCTTACCCGGCTGGGCGGCCCCAATTTCAAGGAAATCCCCATCAACCGGCCCGTCGCCTGTGTGCACAACAACCAGCGGGACGGCATGCACCGCATGATGATACACAAGGGACCCGTCAGCTATTCCCCCAACTCGCTCGCAAACGGCTTCCCCCAGCCCGCTCCGGAGCAGGAAAGTTTCATGCATTACGCCGAACACATAGACGCGCACGTGGTGCGCGGCAGAAGCGAAAGCTTCCGCGACCATTTCAGCCAGGCGACGCTTTTTTGGAACAGCATGTCACAGGCGGAAAAGGAGCACATCGTGGACGGCTTCCATTTCGAGGCCGGCAGCGTGATGGATAAAGGCATCAAACAGCGCGTAGCCGATATGTTTGCGTACGTCGCGCCGGAGCTCGGGCAGATGATCGCCGCGCGCATAGGCGTGGACCCGCCGCAGGGCGTTAACCCCGCGCACGCGGCACAAACGCCGGCGGATATGACCTCTGCTAACGGGCCGTCCTCGCCCGCGCTGAGCCAGAGCAATACCGCGCAAACGGCCAAAACGCGCAAGGTCGCCATACTTGCGGAAAACGGCTTCTGCGGCATGTCGCTGCAGGCCATGCTGGATGCGCTCAAAACAGCGGGCGCGTGCGCGGAGGTCGTAAGCTCCACTTTGACGCGGCTTGCCGGATCGGACAACGCGGCCTATGCGCCGGATAAGGATTTTACCACGGCCAGCCCGCTGATGTACGACGCCGTGTATGTGCCCGGCGGCGCCGCCAGCGCGGACGCGCTCAAGCACAGTCTGGACGCGCGCAATTTCATAAACGAGGCGCTATGCCACGCCAAGACGGTCGGCGCGTCCGACGAAGGGCTTCAGGTGCTCGCCATGACTGACGCAGCCGGTTTGCTCCCGCTTAGCGAGGCAGGCGGTACGCCGCAATCTGTATTGGGCGTCGCCGTCGTCAAAGGCGCAGAGGATATGAAGGCGTACTGCCAGGAGTTCATAGCGCAGGTCGCCATGCACCGGCATTACGAGCGGGTCAATAAAATGAAGCATATGGAGTAACGGAAGCACAATGGGGGCGCCGCCCCCATCCCCCCGCTAAGGGCCGTAACGGCCCTTAGAACCCAAAATCGCAGAGGTCGGGCGGCGCAGAGCACTGCTTAGGAAAAGGAAGGGGGGACTGGGGGAAACGCAGTTTCCCCCAGTGAGAAAAATTTTCGTCGCCGCCTGGTGCGGCGATACCATTTATCTCGCAGGCAGGCTTGGAATGCTAGAAAAGTATATCTAAATGATCAGCGCCAACGCGAACGATCGCGTTGGCGCTGTTTGGGTTTTCAAAGGGGCGTTACGCCCCTTTGGCAGGGGTATGGGGGCAGAGCCCCCATCGTCCTACCCTATCTTCACTCCGATAATCTTCTGGCTTTCGCCGGAGCCCTTCACGCCGCGGGTACCCACCACAAGGTAATCGCCGAACACGGCGGGCGTGCTCTCCATACGCGAGCCCATATCCACCTCGGTAATGACCTGGCCGGTGCGCGCGTCGTGCATGCGCAGCATGCCGTTGCGGTCCCCCTGAAGTATATAGGCGTTCCCGTCCTTATCGTATATCACGACGGGGGAACTCCAGTAATCGGAATACTGCTCAAAGCGCCAGACTTCCTCGCCCGTATTTTTGTCATAGGCAATG
>JAEWWD010000020.1 GCA_023396535.1 Bacillota bacterium | reverse complement strand
CACCACCAACATGTTTGGCGACATACTCTCGGACGAAGCGGCCGGGCTGGTCGGCGGGCTCGGCATGGCGCCCGGCCTGTGCGTGGGGCCGGATTACTGCATGGCGCAGGCGACGCATGGTTCCGCCCCGGATATTGCGGGGAAGAACATCGCCAATCCGTACGCCATGATCATGTCCGGCCAGATGATGCTTTCCTGGCTGGCCAACCAGAAAAAGGACCAGGCGGGTATCCGCGCGGCGGAGGATATCGCACGCGCAGTTGAGGCGGTATTGACGGAACGCGAGTATCTTACGCCGGACCTCGGAGGAAATGCTTCCACACAGAGCATGGGGAAAGCCATTTGCGAAAAGCTGGAAGCGTAACATCACTTACACGGCAAAATAGCTGTAGACTTTATCAACACATTAATCTTTAGCAGATAGTTTTATTTAAAAAATGCGATATTCGGCCAATAGGAACTGCTATTGCCGGATATCGCAAAAGAAAAACTTTTGAGGAATTTCGGAATTTTACCTTACGACCGACACTTTTTATATAGCCGCCAATCAGACAGCGACGTCTTAATGTTCTTTGCTTTGCTCTTTCACAACAGCTCACACAGTGATTTGTTTTAAGTGCGGTTCGCACTTATATACGTGATACATGAAAGGAGAAACAACATGTCAAAGAAACTCATACTCATTGTTGCCCTGCTACTCACAATGGCTATGGCGCTGAGCGCATGTACAAAACCGGCTGAGGTTGCGGCCACCCCCGCTCCCGCCGCCGAAGCAACAGCGGCGCCTGCCGGGGAGACTGCCGCTCCTGCCGAAGAACCTGCGAAAATCGATTATCCCACTAGTACCGTTGAAGTAGTGTACCATTCCAGCATCGGTTCAGGCGGCGACATCATGCTGCGCGCCATGGATCAGGCGCTGGTCAACGCGGCGGCGGCTGGCAAGACCGCACACAAAGGCTGGGTCATCAACAACATGCCCGGCGGTTCCGGCGCTACGGCGTGGACGTACGTATCCAAAGCCGCTCCGGACGGTTATACGCTGTTGGGCATTTCATCCACCATACTGACTGCGCCTCTCATGAACGATATGGACGTGAATTATGAGAACTTCACACCTATCGCCATGATGCTGGTAGACCCCATGGTGGTTGCGGTTCCCGGCAACAGTCCCTTCAACACGTTCGAAGAGCTGATTGCGGATGCGAAGGCCAAGCCCGGTCAGCAGAGCTGGGCTGGCGGCGTTGCCGGCGAGCTGGGCTTTGTGGCGGGCCTTGAAGTGCAGAAGTTTTTCGACTGCTCCTTCAATCTGGTTCCCTTTGAAGGCGGCGGCGACGCTGCGGCGTCCCTGATGGGCGGTCATCTGACTGCCGCGATCGGCGAGTTTGCGGAGCTTTCGGAAGCGGCAAGAAGCGGCAGCGTGAAGATTATAGCTTGCTTCAATAAACTGACTGTGGAAGGCTTTGAGAATGTCCCCACTATGGCGGATCTCGGCCAGCCGGATATCAATATCACCAAGATCCGTGGTATACTTGGTCCTAAGGGTATGGATCAGGCGGTCGTCGACGCTATCGTTGAACAGCTCAATGTATTGCTTGAAGAGGACAGCTTCAAAGAGTATATTGCGGCCAACGGTCTGATCGTCGATGTTCGTACCGGTGATGATTTCACCGCGATCATGAAAGAGCAGACGGATCTCCTCAAGGCTTCCCTGGAATCGGTGGCTTCCTAATACCCAGCATTAAAATTCCTCTGAAAAGGGTGTGCGGCCGGATATACCCGGCCGCACACCCTGGATAAATGTGTATATGCAAAAGGGGGGTACCTGTTTTGTTTGAACGCAACGACCGATATCTCGGTCTGGGCTGCATTCTGCTGGGCGTAGCGGGCTACATTTCGGCTTCGAAATGGAAAGTCATGCTAGGTTCCGACCCGGCAGGGCCTGCGGCGATTCCCAAGATACTTTGCGTCGGGTTTATTCTCATCGGGCTGATACTTCTGGTCAGTTCCCTGCTGATGAAAAATCCGGAGAAGACTTCGCTCTTTTCGAAAGGCGATTTATACATTCTGCTGCTGCTTACGGCTATCAGCTTCGCTTACCTGATCGTACTGCCCTTTATCGGATATCTGTTGGCTACTCCGATGTTGATCGCAGGAATTCTTCTGTCGCTGGGTATACGCAATGTCAAAACCATCGTATTGGTCAGCGTCATCGGCACCCTGGTACTGTTCTTTTTGTTCTATTCAGCGCTCAAAGTCAACCTGCCGCTTGGCTTCATGAAAAAGTTCATAGCCGGTCTTGGCCTGCGCTGGTAAGGGGGAATAATCATGCTTGATAATCTGTTAGCCGGTATTCATCAGGTATTTACGCTACAGTCCATACTTTTCATCGCGTTCGGCGTGGTTTGGGGCGTAATCGGCGGAATGATCCCCGGCATCAACGCTACTATCGCTATGGCGCTGCTGTTGCCGTTTACCTATTCCATGAATAGCACGGTCGCCATCATGATGCTGGCCGGCGTATACTGCGGCGGCGAGTACGGCGGATCCATACCTGCCTGCCTGATTGGTACGCCTGGCACCAACGCGGCCGCCTGTACGGTTATTGATGGGTATCCGTTAAGCCAGAAAGGCAGAACGGGGCTGGCGCTGTATTCTTCACTGCTGGCGTCCTGCTTTGGCGGCGTTTTCGGCGCGATATTCCTTCTGTTCCTCGCGATCCCGCTGGCAAAAGTGGCGCTCGCGTTCGGCCCCGCCGAGTATTTTGCGCTGGCGTTCCTCGGCCTGTCGATGGTCTGCTCCCTGGGCGAAAAGAATGTGTTCAAGGGCATACTGGCGGGTATCTTTGGCATATTTCTTGCGACGATCGGCTTTGATACGTTTACCGGCGCCAAGCGTTATACGTTCGGCTCCCTCAGCCTGTCCAACGGTATCTCCATGGTGGCGCTGATGATGGGCCTGTATGCGATCACGGAGATGTTCGATCAGGCGCAGATATACCGTTCCGGTCACGATCTCAATATCACCGATCAGAAGCCGGATTTGAGCTTCCCCAAATGGAAGGAGTTGAAACCCCTGCTTCCATGGACGATATTCTCATCCACGATCGGCGTCATTGTCGGCGTTATGCCGGGCGCGGGCGCGACCGCGGCTTCCTTCCTGGCGTATAATGAAGTCAAGCGCTTCTCGCGGCAGGATGGCTTCGGCGAAGGAAACCCGCTGGGTATTATCGCTCCCGAGGCGGCAAACAACGCCGTTACCGGCGGCGCAATGGTTCCTCTGCTGTCGCTCGGTATCCCCGGCTCCAATTCCACGGCCATCATGCTGGCGGCGTTCTCCATTCACAGCGTCAACTGCGGGCCGATGTTGTTTACCACGCATCCCGAGGTGCCTTACGGCATATTCATATCGCTGTTCGTCGCCAATTTCCTGATGTTCTTTGTGGGCTGGCTGTGCATTAAGGGCGCGATGCGGATTACCGCGATACCCAAGCCCGTTTTGATCGCTATCGTCGTCACGCTGGTGTTTACAGGCTCCTTTGCCTATGCGGGAGAAGTGTTCTCCATGTATGTTGCGCTGGTCTGCGGCCTTATCGGCGTATTGCTTCGCAAGTTCAAAGTTCCCAGCGCCGCTATCGTGCTAGGCTTTGTGCTCGGTGAAATAATGGAAGCAAACCTGCGCCGCGGCCTGATCATCTCGCTCGGCAGCTACTGGGGATGCTTCACCAATTCCCCGCTGAGCACGGTGCTGATGGCGTTGTCTCTCATATCCATCGGATCGGCGCTGTACAGCAACCTGAAGGGTAAGAAAAGAAGGCTTGAGTGCTAGTTCAACAGGACTTTCCCGGCAGGTCCCCTTCGGGGAAAGCGGTTGAGAAGGCCTATATAATTATCGTGCGTACCTCGAGCAAACGGAGATATGGACAATGAAAGTTTCCTACCAGTATCGAAAAGAGGATTACCTTTCGGCCCTGATGCTGCAAGCGGCCAACAGCCGTAAGGATGCCTGGCTGCTGCAGTTGGCGGGGAAAATCGCCGTAGGCTGCGCAGTATATTTGAGTACGGCGACGCTGCGCGGCACGCTCTCCGTCAACGACAATATAGCATATGCGGCTGCCCTGATCGTCATAATGGGGCTCCTATTGCTGGGCAGCCCGCGTATACTGCCTTCCCTGCTGTTCAATTACCACATGGCATCCGGGAGGATCCCTGCGGGAGTGATCGGGTCTCATGAGATGGAAGCGGGGGAGGATATGCTTACGTTCCGTTGCGCCGGAATGGAGCACAGGATGCGCTACAGCAATCTCGTCCGCATCAATGCCAACAAGGAAGCGGTCTTGTTCTATCAGCAAAACGGCGCTGTGGAATTTGTGCCCACGCGGGCGTTCGGGTTCACTTACGAACGCGGCGAAGCGCTTGAACAGTTGGAAGGCATTATTAATGCAGGGCGTGAATCCGAACAGGCGACAACCGTCATCCCGTCCCATGAATCAGCGGGACAAAAAAACGCGAAGTACACCATTTCTGCTCAAGAGTATCTCGCCGTAAACGCCGCGCATGTGCGTTACAAGCGGATTGCCGGCCTGAAAGACCCGAAAACCCTATTCTGGGCGCTGATTTTGCTTTGGATCGGCCTGGGCTCCGTTAAAGGTCTGGTAG
The DNA here is from genome assembly GCA_023396535.1 of Bacillota bacterium. Classification (GTDB taxonomy): domain Bacteria; phylum Bacillota; class Clostridia; order Christensenellales; family CAG-138; genus JAEWWD01. Next base: position 3,384 of record JAEWWD010000020.1, on the reverse strand, counting down.
ACAGGTTCCGGGGCGTCGTTCCGCCGATGGGTATCGTTACCGTATATTATGTGCTTGGCATACTGGCGCTGGTTTTGGGCGCGCTGCTGTTGTTTCAGCCGGTTAAGCTGGCGAATTGGGGGCTCAGGCAGAAACTCAGGATGGAGCAGTATCCATATGGCTTTTTCGGGCCGCGCAAGCTGCACTGGACGGATCAATGGGTGGCCTTTGAGTATGGCCTGATCGGCACGAAACTCGCATGGTCTTATTTTACAAATGTGGAAAGTGACGATGCGTTTATCTACTTCTATCAGAACGACAATCTGGCATTATTTGTTCCGAAATCAGGACTGGGCAGCCATCGTAAGGATTTTGAACGCGCTGCCGGACTGTGCGGATAACAGGGGTATAGCATGCACGCATTAGAAAAGATTCTCGCGCGGGCCGCGGGAAAATCCTCGGTGAATACCGGGGAAATCGTAATGGCAAAAGTTGATTTCGCCGAAATCAACGATCTGTATTTGCAGACCCTCCGTTCCTTTTATGAAATGGGGGGCGAGCGGGTATGGAACAAGGACCGCGCGGCATTTGTGTTCGATCATTACGCACCCTGCCCGACAATCCGCAGCGCAAGCATCCATAAGGAAATGCGCGCGTTTGCAGTGGAGAACGGGCTGACGCACCATTTTGATATCAACGCCGGAGTGTGCCACCAGGTGATGGCGGAAGCGGGCGTGATCTGCCCCGGTTCCGTTATTGTGGCAACCGACTCGCATACGACCACGCATGGGGCGTTCGGCGCGTTGAGCACCGGCGTAGGCGCGACGGATATGGCAACCATACTGATTTCCGGCGAGCTGTGGATGCGGGTGCCGGAAGTTGTTGAAATCCGTCTCGACGGCGCTGCACAGGCGCATGTCTACCCGAAAGATGTGGTGCTGTACGTGCTGGGGCAACTAAAGGCCGACGGCGCGGTATATAAGGCCATCGATTTTACGGGCAGCTATGTGGAGGCTCTCAATGTTGCGGGCAGGATGGTTCTGTGCAATATGGCCGTGGAAATGGGCGCAAAGGCCGCATACATGCAGCCAAATCAGGATGTGCTGGAGTATGTGGGGGCGCGTGCGGTTTTCCCTTACGAGGTGCAGCATACCGACCCCGGCTATATTTATGCGGAGCAATATGCGTTCGACGTATCTTCCATAAGCCCGCAACTTGCAATTCCACACAGCGTGGACAATGTCCTTCCTATAAACGACGTGGAGCCGGTCCATATCGATCAGGGCTTTATAGGTTCTTGTACAGGCGGAAGAGAAGAGGATTTCGCTATCGCCGCGCAAATCCTTCGCGGGAAAAAGATAGCGAAAGGGTGCCGCTTGATTGTCATACCGGCGTCCTCCGCCGTGATGCGCGCCTGTATGGAAAAGGGATACATCGCGGACCTGATGGAAGCGGGCGCGACGATTTCTACTCCGGGCTGTGGCCCCTGCCTTGGCGCGCATGAGGGCGTTCTTGCGCCGGGGGAAGTGGCGATCACCGCGACCAACCGGAATTTTCCCGGCCGGATGGGCAGCACGGAAGCGGATATTTACCTCGCTTCGCCGGCTACGGTTGCGGCGTCCGTACTGCGCGGGAGAATTACAGATCCGCGTACGCTGTAGGAGGTTACCATGCAGGAATTTATCAAAGGGGATGCGCTTTTGCTGGATAAGAACATCGATACCGACCAGATCTATCCGGGCCGGTATCTTGAGCTTGTGCAGCCTGATGAAATAGGGGCCCATTGCCTGGAAGGGGTGGATCCCGCCATAGCCTCCACATTTCGCAAGGGCGACGTTATTGTGGCTTCCACGAATTTTGGCTGCGGCTCCAGCAGGGAGCATGCGCCGATCGCGTTGCTCGCCATGGGCGCTTCCGCAGTGGTGGCGGAATCGTTTGCCCGCATTTTTTTCAGAAACGGCATCAATCTCGGCCTTCCGCTGATCACCTGCCCCGGTATCTCTTCGGCGGTTCAAACTGGAGAGCGCATCGAAATAGATATTCGTACCGGCAGGATAGTCCTCCCCGACAGCGGGAAGACGCTGCAGGCGGAGCAAATGGGCGATTTCGCCATGCAAATACTATCGGCCGGCGGTATCAAGCCGCTTTTCCGGTCTCGCAAATTACAGCCATCAAAGGATTAAAGCGCAAAGCGTTTCTATTTGGGAAAGGAAATTTGCCATACATGAATAACACATTGCCCGTAATCGGCATCACAATGGGGGACGCGGCCGGCATAGGGGCTGAACTCGTATGCAAAGTCGCAGCTTCTGGATATCTACAGGAGAGGTCCGTACCGGTGATCATTGGACAGGAGGCTATGCTGCTGCGGGGCATGCGTCATGCGGACGTATCGTTCCCCTACAGGCTGGTAAACTCCGTTTTGGAAGCAAAACAATCAGGTGCGATCGCGCTTTTGCCCTTTGGGGATCTGGATATTGACAGAGTGGAAATGGGGAAGACGTCCCTTGAAAACGGAAAAGTGCAGGGAGATACGCTGGTGCGTTGTATAGAACTGTGTCAGCAGGGGGAGCTGGACGGTTTCTGCTTTGCGCCGCTGAATAAAGCCGCTTTGAAAGCGGGCGGATATTATTACCCCAGCGAGCATGAAATGTACGCCGATATATATGGCCAGCGGGAAGGCTTTGGCGAGATGAACTATGTCCACGGCTTATGGAACATTCGTGTGACAAGCCATATTCCATTCAAAGAGGTTAGCGGACAAATCACGGTCGGGAACATTCTCAGTGCCGTGAGGCTTGGGTTTGACACGCTCAGGCGCGCCGGGTGCGAAAACCCGAGGATGGCCGTTGCGGCGCTGAATCCCCATTGCGGCGAGGATGCGACATGTGGCCGTGAGGAAGTGGATATCATTGTTCCCGCCATGGAGCTCGCAAAACAGGCGGGTATGCCGCTTGAGGGCCCCTACGCGGCCGATACGCTTTTCGGCAGGGCGTTCCGTGAAAAATACGACGCGGTCATCACAATGTATCATGATCAGGGGCAGATCGCGATCAAGCTGCAGGATTTCATGCATTGTGTGACGATCTCCGCCGGGCTGCCGCACCCTATTACGACGCCCGCGCACGGCACGGCGTATGATATCGCCGGCAAAGGAACCTGCATCACGACTCCTTTTGAGGATGCCTATGAGCTGTGCTGCCGCATGGCGCGCGGGGATATGATACAGAAAAACAGGGGGTAGGCGCATGGAGGCCATAGAACGCTATTTCTGTTTGGGGACGCTGCAATGGATGAGCTATCCCCCCGCAAAATACGGATATGTCGAACCGGTCAGGCGCCTGGCGCGGGACGATTTTTTTGGCGCGATAGAGCTTGGACATATACCGAACGAGGGAGAGCGCG
>JAEWWD010000299.1 GCA_023396535.1 Bacillota bacterium | reverse complement strand
GAACAGGATATGGTCGAGCGGGATATCCGTGCCGTCGAAGGATACCACCAGATTGATGGGATATTCCGACGGTTTCCCCATCACCTCGGTCCTCGCGCGGGAAAGCTCTTTGCAGAATACGTGGGAGGTGCCCTCCGGCTCGGCCTGCAGCGTGCGCGCGCCGATGAGACAGGCGTCGGCATACGCGCGCAGCACATTAAGCATGAAGAAATCCGCTTTGCCGCCCTCGCGGTCCAGCATGTTGTTGCCCGCAATGAGCGGGCCGCGCGGGTCGTCGAAGAAGGCGATTTTGCCGTCGGAGGAAAGCACGATGGACGCGAAGGTATACGGCCTGTCGTCGCCCGGTTCGGGCAGGTACAGCCCGCCGTATACGTCGAGCACTTTCTGCGGCACAACGTCCTTTGACGCTGCTTTTATGGCGGATAGCGCCTTCTCGTTTTGCATCAGCGGCGTAAGCCGGATATCCTCGGTGGGGAAATCGAACTGGGGGAGTACGGGCATACCGGTCTCCTTTCCTGAGTAACTCGCGTCAGTTGAGTATGACGACGGTCTTCAATTCCGTCATTTCCTCTATGGCGTATTTGGGCGCTTCGCGGCCTATGCCGCTCTCCTTGATACCGCCGTAGGGCATGTTGCCGAAGCGGAACCCGCAGGTGCCGCCCACGATCACGCCGCCCGTCTTGAGCTTCTGGATTGCTTCCATGGCCACGGACAGGTCGTTGGTCAATATGCCGGAATTCAGGCCGTAGCGGGAATCGTTAACCATGGCATAAGCCTCCTCCATGGTGTCGAAGGGGACGATGGATACGATGGGCGCGAATGTTTCAGATTCCATTACCTTCATATCCCGCTTGACGCCGGTCAGCACCGTGGGCCATACCACGGAACCCTCGCGCCTGTTGCCGCAGTGCACCGTCGCGCCCGCCTGCTCGGCTTCGGCGATCCAGGCTATGGCGCGCTCCGCGTCCTTCAGGGAGATCATGGGGCCTATTTCTGTGCCGGGGTCGGACGGATCGCCGCACACCTTGGCTTTGCTCAACTCCACCACCCGCTCCACGAACGGCGTGAATATGGCGCGGTCCACGTAGATGCGCTGCAGCGAAATACATACCTGCCCGGCGTTGGAATACGCCGCGTCCACGCAGGCGGACGCCGCTTTCTCGATATCGAAATCCTTGCACACGATGGTGGCGGAGTTGGAGCCAAGCTCCAGCGAGCAACGCCTGAGGCCGATGGATTCTTTGATTTTTTTGCCCACCGGCACGCTGCCTGTGAAGCTATAGAAGCCGATATCCGGGTTCTGTGTGAGATAATCGCCGATATACTGCCCCTGCCCTAACAAACAGCTCACGAATCCCTTGGGCATGCCCGCGTCGATCAATATCTCGCACAGCTTGTAGCCTATGACCGAGGTCGCTTCGGCGGGCTTCAATATGACGGCGTTGCCAGCGGCGAGCGCCGGGGCCAGCTTATGCACCGCGAGATTGAGCGGGAAGTTGAACGGCGTGATGGCCGCCACCACGCCTATGGGCTCGCGCCGGGTATAACAGGTGCGGGTATCCAGCCACGGCACCGGGAAGCACACCGTTTCGCCGTGGATGCGCTTGGCTTCCTCGGCCGACTCGGTAAAAAGATCCAGCGACCACAACACTTCGTTGTTGGCGTCCTGCACGGTTTTGCCTGTTTCGCGGATGAGTATTTCCGCCAGCTCCGCCTGGCGCTCGCGCATGAGCTCGCCCGCGCGCATCAGCACGCTGTAGCGCGTTGCGACGTCGAAATACGTGCTCTCGAACGCCTGTTTCGCGGCCGCTACGGCCCTGTCCGTCTCCTCCCTGCCCGCGACGGAGATTGTCGCGTACAGGCTGCCGTCGTATTTGTTGTAGACGGGGCGGGTTTCCTTGGTATACACTTGTTCCCCGCCGATGATGAGGGGATATTGCTTCGCCTGTGCCATACGATTACCTTCCTTTCCTGAACTAAAATTTCTCAGCGGATTCCGCAGCGCTTTTGATCAAAGGGTACCGTATATTGCTCGATAAAGCCGTCCCGCAGCGTAAAGCCAAGGCCCGCCTGATCGGGTACATGAATAAAGCCGTTTTCGAGTTTGATTCCCTCTTCAAACGCGTTTTCGTACATTTCCACCGTATAGGCCGGCGGCTCGAAGGGCAGCTCGAACCACGGGCAGTTGGGCAGCGACGCCGCCACCTGCAAATTGGCCATTAGCCCGCAGGGGTTGGACCAGGTGTGCGGGATGAACAGCTTGTGGTAAGCTTCGGCTAGCGCCGCCGCTTTGCGCATTTCAAACATGCCGCCCGAGAACACGCTGTCCCCCTGTAAAATGTGGTAGCCTTCCCGCCGCGCCAAATCAAGAAACTCGTTCATACCGGTGTTCTTTTCGCCGCCCGCCAGCGGGATATCCGTTTTGCGCGCTACCATGGCGAGTCCGTCGTAATCGAAGCGGGCGAGCGGCTCTTCCAGCCACAGTACGCCCAGCTCCTCCAGCGCGCGCGCCACGCGCAGCGCGGTGTACGCGTCCCACGCACAGTGGATGTCGTCCGCGCCGGGTAGGTGATCGGCCTGGTTGGCGTCCACCATGAAGCGGATTTGACTGCCGTAGGTTTTCACGATCTCGCGGATGTCGGAGAGATCCTTTTCGATATCCGGGTCGTGCATGCGCAGCTTGACGGCGGAAAACCCTTTGTCGATGCAGGCCTGCACGTACGCCATGCGCTCACGAAGCGGCAGTATTTCGCCGGTGCTCGCGTAAACGTGCAGCTTGTCGGCGTAGCCGCCCCACAGCTTGTAAACGGGCAGCCCCGCCTTTTTCCCCGCGATATCCCACAGCGCGGCCTCTATGAAGTATGGCCAGCCCATGCGCAGCTTGGCGTTATTGACGATGGGCCTGAGGCGCTCGATCATGAGCGGGTCCTGCCCGACGAGTTGCTGGGTAATGAACGTTTCCACGCCCACGACGTTTTCCCAGCCGTTGGCCGTACCGGCGGAAACGCCGGTAATGCCCTCGTCCGTTTCGATGCGCGCCACTGTCATGCCCACGGAATTCATGGCGATGCCGCTCCCCCAGGTGGGGTGGTACACGCCGGGCAGCGGGGCTTCGATGTAATCCAGCTTGATATTTGTGATCTTCAAATCCGTTTCCCCCTCAGGCTTTATCGTTGCCGCCGAACAGGCGGATTTTGTGGCGCACGACTTCGCACATGCGCGCGTAGGGCGCGTCGGTCAGTTGGTTTGCGTATTGGATTTTCGCGTCCCTGGGCAATGCGAGCGCCGCCTGTATCATGGCGTCGCTGAGCTCGGTGGCCACGTTGATTTTGCTGATCCCGTTTTTCACGGCTTGCTGCAGCTGTTCGTCCGGCGTGTAGGAAGAGCCGTGCAGCACCAGCGGCACGTTTACCTTTTTTGCGATTTGCCGCAAAAGCGCTATGTTCAGCTCGGGCCGTTTCGCGTAATGCCCGTGGGAAGTGCCTATGGAGACGGCTACCATGTCCGCTCCCGTCTTCTTCGCGAATTCCTCCGCCTCGTCCGGGTCGGTGTATATGCCCGCGTCCTCACATTCGCTCCCCTCCGAGCCGCCTACATGCCCGATTTCCCCTTCCACGGGGATGCCCGCGTTGACACAGAATTCCTTTATCGTGCGGGTGATGGCGATATTTTCCGGCAAGGGCAGGGCCGATCCATCCAGCATGACGCTGGTAAAGCCGGAGGCGACAGCCACGCCGACCTGCGAGAGCGTAGCGCCGTGGTCGAGGTGCACGGCTACGGGCACTGACGCGCGCTTCGCCTGCGTGATGGCGATGGCGCCCAGCATGGCGAGGCCCGGCGCGGGGTCAAACCCGCTCCATATCTGCAGCATGACGGGCGCGCGCTCTTCTTCCGCCGCGCGGACGATAGCCTGCGCGCTTTCCATGTTGAAGATATTGAACGAGCCCACGCCGTAGCCTTCCTCACGGGCGCGGATGAGCATGTTTTTGCAGCTTACGAGAGGCATTGAGTTGCTCCTTTCAGAAATAAGGGATTTTTTATATATAGTGAACTAAAAAGCGGTAGTCCTGAGGTTTCAGAGGTATCGGCTCATACTGAGCCGACGATACTTTTTTATATGTGGGGGAACTAACGTTCCCCCACGCCCCCTTCCTTCCAAGGAGCAGCATTCTGAGCTGTATCAGTTTGCCCTCATACTCTGGGGGGGCAGGGAGTCGGTGCCGCGTGCCGCCAGTGGTGGAAAGAGCGAGGGGCGAGTGAATAGAAAATCGCGTTCGTCCTTAGGGGGAGCGAGGCGGAAGACCAGTGAGCAAAGGAGCATAAGCCCGGCAGGGATTGTGCGACTATTGCGAACTGTTAGCCCTCCCGCTTTAAAATAAAAAAATTCTTCGTCGCCGCCCACAGGCGGCGATACTGATTTCTTCCTATGGGCGGGAATTACGTTTGGTAACGTATTATGATACCGTTATGCCTCTGCCCTCGCCAGCACAAAACGGTTATCCCCATATGCAAACGGTATCTCCCGCCCGTTGCAATACAGGCGCTTCACGTCCGGGCAATGGATACGGTATTCCATGCGCACCCCTGCGGGCGTTCCCTCCACGTTGAGACGGCCTGAGCCGGTACTTTCTTCGAAATCATAGCGCACTCGGATATCCAGCTTGTCGGTCTTCAACTCATACAGCGCGATACCGTGCACAGGGCAGATTTCCCAGCGAATGTACTCGATGGGCCGTTCGTCCACATACTGCATGGGCTCTATAAAGGGTGTGGCCGCGCCGCCGCGCAGGAATACGGGCGTGATATCGATAGGCGTATCGGCCTTTATCGTCTGCCCGCCGTCGTACCAGGCGGAGGTATGGTAGTCCAGCCACGTTGTGCCCGCGGGCAGATAGACGGCGCGGGACGCGTCCGTGCTGAATACCGGCGCCACAAGCAGGTTGCGCCCCAGAAGGTATTCGTCGTCGATTTCCCCGGCGGCGGGGTCTTCGGGGAAATCCAGCGCCAGCGCGCGCAGCATGGGCGTGCAGTCCTTGGCGCACTGTATCGCCTCGCTGTAGAGGTATTCCATCAGCGAATACCGCAGCGCCGCGTATTTCTGATATTGCCGTACCGCCTCGTCGCCGAACGCCCACGGTTCGCGCGCGGAGGTGCCGTGGAAGCGCACAAGCGGGGAGAGCATGCCGAACTGCAGCCAGCGGATGTATAC
>JAEWWD010000235.1 GCA_023396535.1 Bacillota bacterium | reverse complement strand
TCGAATAACAATGTTGCACAGATCAGGGACCTGCATGTGGAATACAAGACCTACGCCGGCAGGGTCAAGGTGCTCAACGGCGTCAACTTCTATGTGGACGCGGGCGAAAAGGTGGCGATCGTCGGCGAAACCGGCTGCGGCAAAACCACCACGGTCAAATCCATACTGCGCATACTGGCCAGAAACAGCCGTATTCCCCAGGGTGAGATACTTTTCAAGGGTGAGGATGTGCTCAAAATGAGGCCGGCGCAGATCAAGGCGCTGCGCGGATCCGGCATATCCATGATATTTCAGGACCCCACCATGTCGCTCAACCCCGTGTTCACGATCGGCGAGCAGATGATGGAAGTGATCCGCAACTCCGGCCATCCGGATGCGGACAAAAGGGAAGTGCAGCAGGAGCTGGCCGTCCGGGCGCTGAAGGATACTTCCATGCCGGATCCGGAACGCATACTCTTAAGCTATCCGTTCCAGCTCAGCGGCGGCATGCGCCAGCGCATCTGTATCGCCATGTCGCTCGCCACGCCCCGGGATATGGTCATCGCGGACGAGCCGACCACCAACCTGGACGTGACGATACAGGACCAGGTGCTCAAGATTTTGAAAGACCGCGTGGAAAGCAAGCACAGCTCGTTGATACTCATCACCCATTCGCTGGGCGTCGCGCGGGAAACGAGCGACCGCATTTACGTTATGTACGCGGGCAATATGGTGGAAACCGCGCCTACGAAAGAGTTGTTCAGGGAGCAGCTTCACCCGTATACGCAGGCGCTCATGCACTGTATCCCGCGGCTTTCGGGCGGCGGCGTCGCCGAAGGCATCCCCGGCCGCATCCCCAATTACCTGGACCCGCCCAAGGGCTGCCGCTTCGCGCCGCGCTGCCCCAAGGTCATGGAGCGCTGCCTTCATGAAAAGCCGGAGTTTATCGATACCGGCAACGACCATATGGTCGCCTGCTTCTGCTACGAAAAGGACGGGGGGTGCTGAGCATGGGTGAAATCATTCTTGACGTCAAGGGATTGAAAAAGTATTTCCCCATCACGAGCGGCGCGCAGAAGGGGCTGGCCGTAAAAGCTATCGACGGCATCGATTTTTATATCCGGGAAGGAGAGACGCTGGGACTGGTGGGGGAATCCGGCTCGGGCAAAAGCACGACCGCGTACAATGTGATCGGCATGTACAACGCCACGGCCGGCGAAATGAAGTTTAAGGGCCACGATATCAGCATGGGCTCCGAGAAGCGGCCTCTGTGGATGAAACGGGAGATACAGATGGTGTTCCAGGATCCCGGCACCACGCTCAACCCGCAGCGGAATGTCCGGCAGATATTGACGCTGCCCCTTTCCATCCACGGCATGGTGGATAAATCCGACCCCATAGGCCAGCTCATCCGCCTGCTGGATTCGGTGGAGCTGCCGCCGGAATACCTGTACAAATACCCCATGTCGCTGGGCGGCGGCGAGAGGCAGATGCTGGCCGTGGCCCGCGCGCTGACAACCAATCCCTCCATGATCGTGCTGGACGAACCCACGTCGTCGCTGGACGTATCCGTACAGGCTAAGATCATCAATATGCTGCTGCGCCTGCAGAAACAGCGCAATTTATCCTATCTGTTCATCACGCACGATCTGAGCCTGATGCGAAATCTCGCTACCAAGGTCGCCATCATGTATTTGGGCAAGATCGCGGAAATAGCGCCGGTCGAGGTGTTCTTTTCAAGGCCCAGCCACCCGTATACGCAGATGCTGCTTTCCTCCATACCCGTAGTAAGCGAGGCGGAAGAGGCCGTCCGCCAGACCAGGGTGGAATCCCGGGGCGAAATTCCAAGCCCCGTGAACGTTCCCAAGGGGTGCAGCTTTAATACCCGATGCCCGTATGCAAAGGACCGCTGCTTCAAAGACGATCCCGTGATGCGGGAAATCGAACCGGAGCATTTTGTGCGTTGCCACCTGCTCAATGAAGAGATCAATGGATGAAACGCCAGAAGGAGATGGATAGTATGAAGAAAATTTTCGTCATTAAAACCCGCCAGGATGCTGAAGACTTTGCCCGCGGCTGCGCCTTTTATGGAACCGGCGGCGGCGGCGACTATGCCATGGGCGTCGACGCACTTATAAAACAGCTCGAAAAGGGCAACGAAGTCGGCTGGGTGGATCCATACGACCTGGACGACGACGCCTACTCCTGCTGCCCGTTTTTGATGGGTTCCATTGCGCCCGAAGACCCGGAGGTGGTTAGGGAGCGGGAAACCATTTATGGCCTCGGCCCGCAGCAATACGATTATACGCAGGCCATGGTGGGCTCCATACGGGCGCTGGAAGAAATGCACGGGAAAAAGATATCGGCGCTGGTGCCCATTGAGCTGGGGGGCGCCAATACGGCGGCCTGCCTGTGCGCGGCGGCCGAAATGGGCATTGTGGCGGTGGATGGCGACTATACCGGCCGTGCTATCCCCGAAATACAGCAGACCACGCCCTTCATATTCGAAAAACAGCTGCTGCCCGTCACATCTTTTGATTGCTGGGGCAATGTGGCCAATATCACCAAGACGGTCAACTGGCGTATGACGGAACGCATTGGCAAAATGATTGCGGACGGCGGCTACAGCAAATGCGCCCAGTCCGGCTTCTGCTTCCCCGTGTGGGAAATGAACGAGGCGCTCATGCACGGCACGCTGACGGAATGCTACGAGGTCGGTAAGGCGCTGCGCGTCGCCGTGGAGCAGGGCGATGACCCCGCCCGGGCCGCAGTGGATACGGCCGGCGGCTGGATCATTTGCCGCGGCAAGGTAACAAAAAAAGAATGGTGGGATAAGATCGGCTATTACTGGGGCGCGCATACCATTACGGGCGAAGGCGCGTTCCAGGGGACCGAGCTGAAAATCTGGTTCAAGAACGAAAACCACATGAGCTGGAAGAACGGAGAGCCCTTCGTGACCAGCCCGGATATGCTGCAGGTCATCGATACCGCCACGGGTATGCCCTACACCAACAATAAAATCAGCGAGGGCATGGAGGTAACCGTCATCGCCATGAAAGCCCGCGAAGTGTTCCGCAGCGAGCGCGGCCTGTTTGTGCTCAGCCCCAAGGCTTTCGGCTTCGACGTGCCGTATACGCCTGTGGAGAAGCTGCTGGGTAAATAGAGGGAGCGATTGGAGAGAGGGGGGATTGGCATGGCGGAAAACGCCGTCAAATCCTGCATCTATGCGCGCAGGAGCATACGCAGGTTTACACAGCGGCGCGTGGAGCGCACTCTGCTCGAAGAGCTGATCATGGCGGGCTGTATGGCCCCTACGGGCAGCAACCTGCAGTCCTGGAGGTTCGTCGCTGTGGACGACCCCGCGCTCATCAAATCGATCTGCGCTATTTCCCCCGGCATATCGGGCGCGCCGCCCTGCATACTGGCGCTGTGCACGGATGAACAGCTCGCACTTACAAAGGGCGGCGCGCTCGCACGGGATCAGCTTGCGGTGATGGATCTGAGCATGTCGGCGCAGAACATCATGCTGCTTGCGACGGAATACGGGCTGGGTTCCTGTGCAGTCAAATCCTTTCAGCCCGTGCTGGTACACCGCCTGCTGGGGCTGCCGGAGCATATCGCCGTGCATCTTTTGCTCACGCTGGGGTATCCGGCGAAAATACCCGAAAATGCGCCCAGGCGCAAGCCGCTTGAAGATATTCTGCGCTACAACGGATGGGAGGAATAACCCGTGCGCGAGGAATGGCACTCTATTCTGGCGTTTATGATCGCAAGCGCAATGGGCTGCGTGAATGAGCCGCCCATCTACGGGCCGCTGCGGCTCATCGAATCGATGGAAAAACTCATCGGCTTTGCCAGCGATAACGGTCTGGAGCAGGACGAACGGCTTCTGGACGTCATGCACAGGATACAAGAAGACAAAAGCCTGTGCATGTACGATGAAGAAGCGTTTTCCGCCTTGCTGCAGGAGATTGGGCTCTGTGTAACGGAATTGATGGCCAATTGAAAAGAGCGGGAAGGTTTCGTGCAATGCACGGAACCTTCCCGCCAAAAAATGTAGGATGGCTCAGAGCTTTTCCACCGGGACCCAGTCCGCCTCAAAGCCGAAGCTGCGAGGCCCGAACACCTCCACGCCCTTGGATGTGCGCCATTTTTCATCGGACGGAATGCCGATGACCGTTACGTCCATACCTGTTTGATGAGCGGGATTCAGCACGGGCATACCGTCCGCATTGTTGAACACGCAAAGAAGATCCGGCACGGACGCGAAATATTCCCCGTCCTTCCACGCGATGATGTTTTCGTTGCGGTACCAGATGCGGTATTCGTTCCCGGCGTCCACTGTGAGCGTGCCTTCCGTGTAGCCCTTTACGGTATCCCATTCATGCGCGCTGACGCGACCGGAAAACAGCACCCGGCCGCCGCAGAATTGCGCAACCGCCGCCGCCGCGTTTTCCCCGGCGGCAATGGCTTCCCGATGCCGCCGCCCCACCTCAATGGTATGGCTGATGGCCCCCTTGATCACGGCGCGGCCGATCTCGCTTGCCTCGTGCGCATGATCGACCACCGCGATGGTATTGTTGCTGACCACGGCCATGGCGCGCACAAGCTCCTCGGCCCTGTAATCGTCCACTACCCGGGTCAGCAGCGCGGTTTCCCCGAAGTTGTTGCACAGCGCCATGGGCGCGATATCCACGCCCGCCACATAGAAAAGCTGCTGCTGCAGTCCGGGGACCGAGCGCCCCGCCGGGTCGCCGTCCACCAGCGGTTTGCCGGAGAGCGCCGCGCAATACAGCGGCACGGCGGTATTATAGCCGGCAAGCTCCGCGGAAACCAGCGCCTTGACTTCGCGGCCGAGGTATGCCTCCATTTCGCGCAGGGCGAGCAGATGCGGCAGTTCCGGGCTTTGCGGCAGATGTCCGTACATTCGCCTGCTTTCCTCCGTTTCCGGGGATATTGCGCCGCAGGAATAAGGGCAGGCGATCAGATCGGCGGGGTCCAGTTCGTCGAAGGCGCACAGCGATATGGGGAGCCCCATTGCCCAGACCTTTTCCATCAACGCAACGCCTAAGCGCGGATCTCCGCCGCCGCCCGTGCCCAATATGGCGCAGCCGTCGATGAGGTCCAGAATTTCCTGTTGGGTCAGCGTCTTCATGAGTTCCTCCTATCATTAACTGGACTTATATATATTTGGACTTATTTCCTATTTATATTATACATATATAAGATATTATGGCAACGACTTTCTGAAATGGGGGACTGCGCCAAAAAAGCGCGAAATAGCAATGGCAAGAATAATTGGACGTAAGGAAATCATGCGGATCCTCACGGGCGCAACGTTCTTCGGTGCGGGCGGAGGCGGCCCGGTGCAGCCCGCCGTGGATATGCTGGATCGGCTGGAAACGGAGCGCGGGTATTCCCTTGAGATCAATCTGCTGGATATCGATGAAATCGGCCCGGAGGAATACGCCGCCATGGCGGCCGGGCTGGGCTCGCCCCTCGCGCTGATCGGGAAGGAGTTTGGCCCGGACAGCGTGCGGGCGTTCCGGGTGTTCCAAAAAGCGCTGGCCATGGAGGGCAAAACGGTATCCTTCCTGTATTCGGGGGAGCTTGGCGGCTTCAACACATTTGTACCCATGCTGGTTTCCATATTGTCGGACAGGGACCCAAGTAAACGCATCCCGCTGCTGGACGTGGACGGAAACGGACGCGCGGTGCCCGAGCTCAATACCAGCCTCAACTCGGTGCGGGGCTTCCCGCCCCGGCCCATCGGCATGGGTACGCTTTCGGGCGACGAGATCATACTGTACCCTACCGACGATGCAAGCGCGGAACGGATGGCCCGGGCGCTCTGCCAGACCAGCGGCATGCAAATAGGATTTTCCACCTGGGGTATGCGCCGGGAAGAGCTTCGGCTCAATGCCGTCTGCGGCGCACTCACCGCGTGCGAGCGGGCAGGCGCACTTTTGGAAGAGGCCTGCGTACAGCAAGTGCCGCCCAGTGAGCGGCTGCGCGAAAGTATGGATTGCCGTACGATCATTTCGGGCGTCGTAGAGACGGTGGGTATTGAGATGGTTGACGGTTTCGACGTAGGCCAAAGCCGAATCCGCGGCGATAACGGCGAGGCCGTCACGCTGGCGTTTCAGAACGAAAACCTGTTTGCGATGGATGCCGCCGGACGCGTACTTGTGAACGCGCCGGATTTGATCTGCGTCGTCGGCATGGAAGCGGATTGTTACCGGCCGCTGACCAATGCGGATATCGCCGAGGGCATGCGGGTGGAAGTGATTGCCGTTCCCGCGCATCCGCTATGGTGGGCGGAGGATAAAAAAGCGTACCGTTGCTGGGAACCGGCATTGAAACGGGCGGGCTTTACCGGCGAAATGAAACGAATGAAGAGAATGGATGAAATAAACGGATAAACGGGTTTATACGGGCATGTATTCATAGGGCGGCGTACTATGCGGCATAGGACGCCGCTCAGATTAAGCGGGCTATAGGTAATTTCCCCTCCTCCTCGAACCTATGGCCCGTGCGCCCCCTTCCCGGGGACGCCCTTGAAATAGGGCTCCCGGGGAAGGGTGGACCAAGGGAGGACAGACTTGAAATTCCTTTTAATAATAGGAAAGCGGCGCAAATGCGCCGCTTCAGCGTATCGACAAACCCTCCCTGGGGGTGTGGGGGATTCACAAATCCCCCACATTTAATCCAATTTGACGACATGTGCGTCAAATTGGTGGAAAAAATGTCGCCATGAGCGACATTTTAACCCACAGAAGACCCATCGGCAAAGTCCGCAGGACTTTGCCGATGGCCTGAAGCGGCGCAAATGCGCCGCTTTGTCATTGTAGTCATAGCCGCCAGTCAAACTGACGCTATTTCGTCGCCAGCGCGATGATGGCGTCCGCGTACATCTTGGTATCCTCTATCAGATCCTCGATGTAAAGGGATTCATTGGCCATGTGCACAAGATTCTCGCGGTTTGGCCTTTCCGGCCCAAAAGCGACGGCCATTTTGAGATGGCGGGCGTATGTGCCGCCGCCGATGCGGTGCGGCGGGGTACGCTCACCGGTGCGCGCCGCATAAACATCAAGAAGCGTCCGGACCAGCTCGTTGTCCTCGGGCACATAATACCCCTCGGAGAACATGTACTCCGCGCGGGACGCGCCAAATCCGGCGAACGCCGCGTCCAGCTTTTCAAGCAGCAGGTCGCAGCCCGCGGAAATGGGGGCGCGGATATCCAGCGTTATGGAGAAGCCCTGTTCATTATAGTCCATCAAGCCGGGATTGAGCGTAAGCCTCCCCGAATCGTCGGAAATATCCAACCCCACGGTTTCGCCGTGGCATTCCATACCGAACGCCCGCACAAGGCCGGCGACCACACGTTTATCCATTCCCGTGAGCGGCAGTTTGCCGAGCAGCAGCAGCATGGCCTGCAGGGCGTTTTTGCCCGCCTCGGGCGTGGAAGCATGGGCGGCTTTCCCCGTCACCGTAATACGGCTTCCGCCCTCGCAGGCTTCGGCCTCATAGGAAAAGCCGTCGGACGGGCATTGCGCGGCGGCAGCAAGTATCGTTTCTTTCGGGAATGGCGCAGTCGCGACCGCCTTACCCGGCACGGCGTTTACCACGGTGCCCGCCTGCAGGCGCAGCGCGGAAGGAAACGCGGCGGTATACCGGGCGTGGAATATGTTCTTTTCGGAATTGACCAGAGGGTACATGGCGTCGGGCGAGAAAGCCAGATCCGGCATTTGCGCGTGCGCTTTATAGTACTTCAGGCAGCGCATGCTGCGCTCCTCATCGCAGCCGAATATCAGCCGTACTTTGCGGCGGAAGCGGAAGCCCGCTTCCTTGACCGCGGCCAGCGCGTATATGGCGGCCATTGCCGGGCCCTTGTCGTCCTGCGTGCCGCGCCCTACGATCTGGCCGTCCACGATCTCTCCCCCGAAGGGGTCGTGCTGCCAGCCCTCGCCCTCGGGCACGATATCCAGATGGGAGAGTATGCCCAGCGTTTCCTCCCCCTCGCCGAAATCCGCATAGCCTATATATCCGTCGAGATTCTTTGTATCAAAACCGAAACTGCCGCACAGGGCGAGCGTATGCAGGAGCATATCCCGGCATGGGATGCCGAATGGCGCGCCCGGTTCGTCGCTGTCCACGCCAACGCTGCGGAAGGAAACGCCTTTTTGCACGGCGGCAACGATGTCGCCTTTATGCTCGTCTATCCAACGGTCCACGATAGGGTGCATACCTCATACCTCCGGCTTTTGTGATGAATACTTACATGCAAGGAAAACGGCCTCCTTTTATGATCAGCCGTAAGAAAATTATACCATACAATCAGTCTCGGGACAATTCAGGATCGGACGCGATATGCCGGAAACTTGGGCTTTTGTGCCCGGTACAGGTGCAAAAAATATGAGTAGTTAAATATTCGTGAAACTGTCCGCTAACAAAAACGTCCAGCGGCATTGCCATCAGGCAGAATTCAGCGCGGATAACCATCCCCATCTGTGCATATTCTCCCGAATGAACCGCGCTCGTCTTCGGAGGCTACCCTGCACAAAATATCCCCGCCCTGGGGGATAATACCGATCGACGCGTCAGGACCCATCCTTTGCAGGGCAAGCTTAACCGCCGTATCCAGATCAGGCACTTTTTCAAATCCAAGGAGGCGCGCGTCTTCTTCCGTCAGTCCGTCACTTACAAGCAGGGTATGGCAAAACCCGGCTGTCTGCAAACGGATAAATGCCTCCGCAAGTCCAAGTACATCTTTGATATTGCCCTGTTGCAGCGCGGATCTGATTTCTTCTTCGCTTCCTGCGTAATAGTTGCGCATGGCTTCCTCGTGCGCGGGCGCGCAGCCGCATAGCCCCTCCACCGCGCTCAGGAGAAGTATCATGACGCCGCCGCGTTTGACCGCGTGGAGCGCAAACACATAGGGTTTCGCCCCCTGCCAGAAATCCGCGTGCGCCGGGTTTGCCGAGATGATCAGGATATCCGCTCTGTCGGGAATAAGCGGACACAGCGCCTGCTGCGCGAAGCGGACGCCTTCGCGGTGCGCCGCTATGTAGTGGCCTGCGAATACGCCAAGAATATTCCGGTTTTCATCCAATACGGTGTTCACGATGAATGAAAGCCCCACCTTGCCGGCCAGCTCTTCCATTGCCTTCCGGAATACGTTATCGGCGTTGCCGCTGGTTTCAACGACGTTTTGATCAAGGCAGGAGAGTATGTGTATGCCGTCCGTCGTCTGTTTGCCGCAAACGCCCGGCATAATGATCTTTGCGCCCCCGCCCCAGCCCGCCGCAATATGGGGTACGATATTGCCCAGGCCGATCAGAACGTCGGCCTCCAGTATTTCTTTGTACACGCGGATGGGCGTACCGTCCGGCATTTCCCCAACCGTGGAAAAGCGTTCTTCCTCGGTATAGCTGATGTTGACGACAGGGTATTTTGCAGCAAACTCGCCAAGATCGGTTTCAATCTCCTCCTGCGTCATAGGCCGGTGGGTACCCAGCGCAAGAATGAGCGTGATGCGAATACCGGTTATGCCTGCAAGCCGGGTGGTAACGGCGCGCAACAGGCGCTGCCTGGGGGTGGGCCGGGTAATATCGTCGATGATGATCGCCACCGTATCTTCCGGCTTGACGAGCGCTTCCAGGGGCGGGCAGCCGATGGGACCGGACAACGCATTTTCAATCAGAGCGTCCGGATCGGGCAAGGGGGAAGCCTGGCCGGCCTGGGCGTAAAATATTACCCGGCCCTCGTTATCCTGGAACTCCAGCGTCTCATTCCCATAGGAAATGGGATATATACTTCTCGCGTACAAGGCGTTACCCCTTCACGGCGCCGGCGGTCAGCCCGGCGATGATGTATTTCTGTGCGATGAGGGAAATGGCAAGTATGGGCAGCGTGATGACTACCGCGGCGGCCATCATGGCGCCCCAATCCACAGAGGCATAGGAAACGAAACTCAGCAGCGCGAGCGGAACAGTCTTCGTATTGCCGCCGGAGAGTATCAGAGAGAACATAAAGTTATTCCACGAAAAAATGGCGGATAACAGCGAGGTCGTGATAAGCCCGGGGCCTGTCAGCGGCAATATGATGCGCCTGAACGCAGAGAAGGTCCGGCAGCCGTCCAAAAGCGCGGCCTCCTCCAGCTCGCGCGGGATGCTTTCAAAATAGGGGATCATGACCCACACGATGAACGGGACGTTGATCAAAAGGTGGCTGAGTATCAGCGCGACGTGCGTATCCGTAATGCCCAGCCTGCTGAATATGATGTACCAGGGCAGCATGAATGCGATGGCCGGGAAGAAACGCACCAGAAGTATCACAAGGCTCGTTTTGGATTTATTGGCCCGCGCGATAGCGTAGGAAGCCGGCAGGCCCAGCAGCAACCCTATCAGTGTTGACATCACCGCTACAATAAAGCTGTTGAGTATGGGCTTCACAAAATCATAGCGCATAAATACATTGAAGAAGTTCTTCCAATACGGCTTGAAAATAAAAATCTGGGACGGATCCGTAATCTGCGCGTTGGTTTTAAACGCCGCAAGCACCATCCAGAGGAAAGGAAACAGCGTAAAGGCCAGCACAACTGCAAGAAAAACATAAAATCCGGTCTTGCCAAATATTTGTCTCTGCCGCCTGGGGAGAAGAGGACGTCGTATTCCGGCGGGTTGACTCATGATAGTTTTTCCCTCACTTTCCGGCGGAGTATGACAATCAAAGCGCAGCAAAGCCCGATTTCAATCAGAAAGCACAGTAACAGCGCCGCGCCGTGGCCCATTTTGAAGTAATTGAATATGGATCTATAGGCTAACAGGTTGACCGTTTCCGAAGCCTGCAGCGGCCCGCCCTGGGTAGTTGCAAATATTATGTCAAACGTTTTGAGCGCGTCGATGATGCGCAACAGCGCGGTGATCACAAGCGTAGGCATCAGCATGGGCAGTGTGATGCGCGTAGTCAGCTTGATGGGCCCGGCGCCGTCCACTTTGCCCGATTCGTAAATTTCATTGGGGATTCCGGCCAGACCTGCAAGCACGATCAGCATGACCATCGGCGTCCACTCCCAAACTTCGATCAGAATAATGGAATTGAGCACCAGATTTTTGTTTACCAGCCACAGAACCGGGCTGATATGAAGCATCTTCAGGAAATGGTTGGCGATTCCGAGCGTTGGTTCGTAAATCAATTGCCAGACCATGCCCACGGCGATGGGCGTGGCGACCATGGGAAGAAGAAAGAGCGTTTTGACCAGATTCTTTCCCCGGAACGGACGGTTCAGCGCCAGGGCGATACCCGTTCCAAGCAGCATCTCAACAGCGACGGAACCAAACGCAATATAGAGCGTATGCTTTGTCGCATTCCAGAAATCCGGCTCTGTCAGTATATCCTTATAGTTTTCGATGCCGATGAATAAGGGCGGCGTTGTTCCCATGCTCCATTCAGTAAAGGAAAGATAGATGGTATATGCCAGCGGGAAAGCCACCATGATGACGAGAAATATCATCAGCGGTAGTACCATCAGGTCATGGATATGCTTTTCCGTCCAAATCTTTATCATAGCTGCTCCTTGTCGCGCGGGAAACCGCCCGGAATGATTGCCGCCCGGCAACGCACAATAAAAAATACATAATGAAAATATTCGTCATTTTTTGAAATTGCAGATAGGTGGAATTCCACCTATCTGCAAATCCATACGGTTGACTTGCTGTAAAGCGGGAGGACTATTTGTTTTCTTTGTCAATGAGCTCCTGGAACTTTGCGTGCGCGTCGGCAAGCGCCTTTGCCGGATCTTCGCCCATGATTGCGGCCTGTACGGGTACACTGAGGATATCGCGGGCTTCGCCTACGTTGATGACGGTGGGGCGGTCGCCGCCTATGGCAATGCTGCGGGAGTCGATCATGGCCTGCAGCATCTCAGGAGCGAAGGCGGACATGGCGTCGCTGTCGGCCCACACGGAGCTGCGGCAGCTTGTATTGTTGATTTCCTTGGCCATGCGAATGCCCATTTCTTTAGATTCCGCCCACTTGATAAATTCCATGGCGGCGGCCTGTTTTTCGGAGAACGCCGGGACGGACCAGGCGCCGATGGTCGAGTAGAACGGGGTGGGCGTTCCGGAAGAGCCCGCCGGGATTACGGAGAAGCCGATCTGATCCTGTGTGACGGCCAGGTTCTCATCCTTGGTGATGTTGCCGTAAATGGCGTCGGAGTCGATGAATATGCCGATCTTGCCCTGTGCGAAGAGTGCGGCGCCTTCCGTCCATGTCATATTGATGACGCCTGGCGGTGCGCAATTCTTCAGAATATCGCCGTAGTAGAGCGCGGCTTCCTTGAAGGAGTCGCTGTTTGCCAGGCTTTCGGTGGCGGTGTTGAAACGCCCGCCAAAGGAGTAGAGTATGCTGGAGAATTGTGTGATCAGGGCGTTTGCCTTGCCGCGCATGAAGAAGCCGTAAAAGTCGTTGCCCGCATCGGTAAGCTGCCCGGCGACGTCGCGCAGTTCCGTCAGGGTTTTCGGTACGGAAAGGCCCTTCTGCTCGAGCAGGTCTTTGCGGTAGTACATGATCTGGCTTTCCGCCACGATGGGGATGCCGTACAGCACGCCGTCATACGTGCAGCTTTCGAGAGAACCGGGGAAGTAATCCTGCAGATCAAAATCCTTATCCTCGCCTATGCCTGAGATATCGGTCAGCCAGCCATTTTGTATATATTGCTTGAGATCGGTGAGGGGACGCAGGAATATGACGTCGAGATCCTTGTTTTTGCCCGCAAGCTCGATGGCCGCTTTGCTGGCGTAATCATCGTTGCTGCCCATGATCTCCATTTGGACATTGATGCCGGTCAGGTCGGTGAATTCCTGGAGACTGGTGTAGAGGACTTTCTCCACGCAGGGCTGGTTGGGCGTCAAAACGCGTATGGTGGTTCCCGCGTAGGGCTTGTCGCTTGCCGCGGCCGTTTCCGCAGGGGCGGCGGGGGCGGCCGTTGCGGCAGGCGCGGCGGTTGGCTGGCTTTCTGCGGGGCTTCCGGTACAGCCCGCGAACGCCATAACAGTCATAACGACGCAAAGAAACAAGGCAATTCGTTTACGCATCATACTGATCTCCTCCTAATTATACTTTATTTTGATCAACAATCGAACCCTGACGGAAACGATTATCTCACAACCGAGAATGGAATACGTTTGAGTATCATTCTTAAGTGTATATCGAATGTATACAATAGGGGTATGCCTTTACGCAGTATGCGCTTTATAAAAATCTATCGAATTTCCCGGAAAATGACGTCTATTTTGTCGAGCGCCTCTCCAATATCATCCATGGTGTGCTGCGTGCTGAATCCGCAATGGCAGGGAACAGGTCCCTGTCCCGGATCAACGAAATACAACCCGCTGTCCAGCGCCTTTTTGACGAATGCGCGATGACGCGCAAGGTCGTATCCCGCTTTTACGCTGCGCCAATTCAGATCCGTCTCAGGGTCCTCTATGCCGAAAAACATGGCAAACCGCGCGCCCTGGCCACGGCAGTGGCCCTTTATTCCATGCTTATTAAAAAGCCGGTCGATGCCGCCGTAAAGCGCACTGGCTTTTGCATCGATATCGTCGTAAAAGCCGGGCTCCGCCGCCATTTTGAAGCATTCAACGGAAGCGAGTACGGGCATCAGCGCGCCGGTATAGGTGCCGCTCATCCCTACTTTGCCAGCCGGCACGAGGCAGTCCATGACAGCCTTTTTGCCGCACAGCGCAGCGATGGGGAATGTGCCGCCAATCGCTTTGGCGAATGTCGCCAGATCGGGCGTAACGCCGTAATACGCCTGTGCGGTGCCGGGCCGCAGGCGCAGGCCGGTGATGACCTCGTCGAATATAAGCACTATCCCTTCACGGTCGCACAGGGCGCGGACCTGCTCGAGGTATTTTTTTCGCGCGGGGTAACAGCCGCAATTAAAGCTGATGGGCTCCATGATGATGCATGCGACCTGGCCGCTGTAACGGGCGCAGATGCGTTCGAGCGCTTCCATATCGTTGAATTCGACATTTTTTACAACGTCGCGGAAGCATTTGGGCACGCCCGCGGTATCCGGGATGGTTTGCACTTCGCCTGCGGCGTCCATTTCTCCCTGCTCGTTGTGGTTATACCAAATCAGCTCGTGCATACCGTGGAAATGGCCTTCCATGCGAACGCACAGCTCCCGGCCAGTATACCCACGGGCAAGGCGTATGGCGGCCTGGGTTACTTCGGTTCCGGTGTTTCCCAGGCGAATCCGTTCGGCGCACGGGATGAACGCCTGCATCAGCTTTGCCAATTCAATATGCGCTTCGGTGTTGTAGTTCATGAAAGCGCCGCGGGATATAGCCTGCTGCGCCGCCGCCATAAGGCGGGGGTGGCCGTAGCCGAAGAGGGCCGCGCCTGCGGAAGTGTGAAAGTCGAGGTACTCCTTCCCGTCCACGTCATACATGCGGCTGCCCTTGGCGTGGTCCAGATACAACGTCGACCCCAGCAACCCGTGGTATCGGTTGGCCGCGTCCACGCCGCCAACAAAATAGTTTTGAGCCTCCTGAAACAATGTGCCGCCCTTTGTCATGTCAGATCACCTCATTTATCCTGAATTCCTGCAGGTCATCCAAAGGATAGATTGGACGCTTACACTTTTGATACGGGAGCGTTTTTAAATCCCGCGTGGAAAAGCCGGGCGTATCCACATACATCCATGACCCCATCACATCCGCATAACATGACAGGAAGGAATGCGTGGCCCGCATGGCGATGATCCCCATATCCCGCGGATCAAGCCCCATTGTCAGCAGCATGTTTTGATCGTGCGAGATACATACCTGCCGGGTCAGTATGATATATGTGTTTCCTGTTTGCAGCAGCGCGCGCATGCCCGGCCTGCTGATAAACCCTTTCTGCGCGGGCCCCAGATGTACGAACGGTTCGGGATTGAGGTGCAGCACTTTTGCGTGGACGGGTATCCGAGCATTGAACTCACCCGGCGCACCAAAGCCGCCAATCATAAACAGGGCCGAGTTTCCAACGCCCACTTCCACCGCCTGTTCAGTACTCTGAGCGTCCGCGACCACGACGACGGAAGGGAAGGGGAGATTTGCGTCCAGGAAAGCCTGCAGCATAACCGTGCTGTCCCCGGTACCGCCGGCGTTTGGGACGTCCCCGTAATCCACCAGCAGGGCGGGCTTTTGCATGGTATCTATTTGGGAGAGCGCCTCCTGAACGGACGGCATGGGGGGGTAAAAAAGGCGGCGATTCTCCCATAAATAGCCCAGAATGGCGTCCATGCGTTTTACGTACTGCGCGCGCTTTTGCGCATCCTCGGCGAATATGCAGACGCTGCAGCCCAGGTCGGGAGTATCCAGCCAGGGTTGCGTCAGGAACATGGAACCTGAAAGAATACCGTCCTCCCCGAGAAGTTCCTTCATCATGTCCATAGCGGGTACCAGAGGACTGTCGATGGTATTGGAATTCTCGCAGGACATGATGAGCGGTATGTGCCTGCATAGTTTATACGGCTTTATGCCGCTTCGAAGCAGGCGCAAAAGGCTTTGGGCGGCCCGCTTGCCCGTCTCAAAATGATCGATATGCGGGTAAGTAAAATATCCCGCCGCGCCATCCAGATTCTCCATGATACTTCTTGTCATCAAGGCGTGGAAATCAAAGGAGGCGCAAATAGGGATGTCGGGCCCTACCATATGCCGGATTCGTTCAATGAGGTATCCTTCGCAGTCGTCAACAAACTCGCTTTGCATGGCGCCGTGGATTACCAGCAGTACGCCGTCCACTTGTCCGGCATGCGCAAGGCTTTCGAACAGCATTTGGCTCAGAGCGGTAAAATCGCTGCCCTTTACCGGGCCGGATGTGCAGGCCTGCGCAAAGAACCCGGGGACGATGCGGACATCCTTCTCGGCTTCCAGGCAGTCATATACCCCGCCGAGCTCCAATGACGTACCCCGCATGGTTTCCAATTCCTGGCCTTTCAAGGTGCTGGTGAACGTTTCCTGTGTGGAATAGACGGGATTAAAGGAATTCGCTTCCATATGAATTCCGCCGATGAATACATGAAACATGCTTTCCTCCGTTGAAATGAAACGCGAACGAATTCGCGCTACTGCAATAACCGCTTTTT
This sequence comes from Bacillota bacterium, assembly GCA_023396535.1. GTDB lineage: Bacteria > Bacillota > Clostridia > Christensenellales > CAG-138 > JAEWWD01. The sequence continues at coordinate 12,812 of JAEWWD010000235.1, read as the reverse complement.
CGCGTTGATGATATGTTCCTGCATCGCTTTTACAGCCCCCGGCGTGTCGCCGGAGAGCATATGGTTGAGTATGGCCTTGTGTTCGTCCAACGACTGGTACACGCTGCTTGTTCGGATATTCCGGATATAATCGGTAGCCGTATCATCAATCAATACGACCTGAAAATGGTTGTACTCATAAAGATTCATCATGATACGGCTGAGTTGGTTATTATCGACGTACTGCAACAGAGCGGTATGGAAATGGTCGTCCTCGGCCAGCAACGCAGAATAATCCGAACGGTCCACTTCTTCAATGCGCTTAATCAATTCTTCCATTACACGTTTGGGCATACGGACGCTTGCGAGTTCCACCACATAGGGTTCGAGCAGATAGCGGATATTGAAGCCGTTTGTAATGTCCGAAAACGTGAGCTCGCGTACAAATATGCCGCGGTTGGGAAAGATCTGCACAAGGTTTTCTTCGTTCAGGGCATGTACGGCTTCGCGAAACGGCGTTCTGCTGATATTCAGTTCTTCAATGATTTCCTTTTCATTGAGGGGCTGCCCCGGACGATACTGCCCGCTGACGATGCGTTCCTTTATGATTTTATAAGTTTTTTCTCTTAATACCATAATAAGCACCTTGTCGATTTGTTTTGATTTTTGAATATATAATGTATACATTTATAATACATTTAGTATCCATCTCTGTCAATGCATTACGAAGAATTATTGGGTTGCAATTTGTTGTCTTTGAAACACTTTCTACGTGATGAATGCCCGGCGATAGGTTTTTCATGTTATTGTACTGCTGACTGTTCAAACGCTTCACAAACGCTCAGCGCGTTACTGCTCGGCATCCTCATTTTGCCCATACGGATTCTTTCAACGTCATGTGTATGTTAAGGCTCCCCATCAAAAGAACGCCTTTAAACGATATGCGCGGGGTTTATAAGACCTGTTCTTAGAATCATTGTCAACTGGGAATCTGAACGTATGCATTCTACAATTGATTCAGGTTTATGAGTTCTTTGTAGTACCAGAGCCGCGTTGAAACCGGAATCAGACAATAGAATTCCTTCAGACAAAATCTTATAATTAGAAGAGGGAGCCAAATGTACAGCCAGCGATACCAGATGTGGAAAGCGCAGTTTGATTTGCGAACATGCGTTCCCTGCAAAAAGTTGCACGGTAAAATTTATGAGGTCGGCGAGCAGATTGAACCGGAGCCTCCATTGCATGAACGCTGCCGTTGTGTGATTGAGTATCTTCAGGCACTTTTGGCCGGAACCGCAACGCAAAACGGAATAGCGGGTGCGGATTGGTGGCTTAGGCATTATGGTATGTTGCCAGATTACTACATAAGCAGACAAGATGCCAAAGCCGCTGGATGGGTTGATTATGTTGGGAATCTGTATCTTGTTTTGCCGGGAAAAATGATTTTTGGTGGTATTTATGAGAACAGAAATAGGCATCTCCCCTTCGTGCCCGGACGTATCTGGTACGAGGCTGACATCAACTACATTGGAGGATGGCGCGGATTGGAGCGCATCCTGTTTTCCAGCGACGGGTTGATTTTTGTAACCTATGATCATTACCTTACCTTTTACGAAATCGTTTAGGAGGAACAGCATGAAAGAGCATGATGAAAGCTATTATGCGTTTAAGCCCATTCAAGACAATCCAATCGTTCTCGATTTCTCCGGATGCCGTTACTTAGGCGAGGTTCATAAAATACTCAAAGAGCGCTTTGGTCTCCCCGAATATTATGGGGAAAATTGGGATGCGCTATGGGATTGTCTCAGAGATCTTTTTTACAAAAGGGAGGAATGGTTTGTCGAGATTTATGGATTGACAACCTTGCAAGAAGATCTCATGGAAGAATGCGTCAAGATGCTGGAAGTCTTTCGCGACGTTCACCAAAGTACGCCCAATGTCGTATTCCGCCTTATCTCATAGGTATAGGCATAGTAAGACAGAATACCTGGCGATAGGTTCTTTGTCTGTTATACTGCGGAAACTGCGGATGAGGAGATCCCTTTCGGGCTTAGCCTTGCTTGCTTGCGCGCCGCGCCGCGCCGCACGGCAGCCCGAAAGCCGGCCGCTAAAATCGCCCCACTGGGGCGATTTCTTAACGCGGCTTCAAATCCCTCTGAAATAACAGCCATGTATAAAGGCCATCCGTTGGATGGCCTTTATACATGGTGCGGATGAGGAGATTCGGATTTCGGCCATCGGCATCGCCTTGCTTGGCTTCGCTCTGCGCAAGGCGGCCTGGGCACGAAATCACGGGGCGGGCAAACGCGCCACTGGCGCGTTTACTTTTCCCGCCCTTCGAATCACCCTGAAATACATACCAACAGCAAAACCACCCGGTGGGTGGTTTTGTTGTTGGTGCGGATGAGGAGATTCGAACTCCTAAGGTTTCCCCGGCGGATTTTAAGTCCGCTGCGTATGCCGTTCCGCCACATCCGCGTGCTTCAAATATTGTATCATGCGGCGGCATTTTGTCAATCCAGGTGTCGTATGCGCGTGATAAGCGCGCAAAACGGGGTATATTCAATGTAGTGCGTCGTTGACATTTCAGAGCGCACAACCTACAATATATGGTGTCAATTTGTTATTATTCCACTATATTTCGTATTTGGGAAGGGAACACAATGGAGTTGAGCAAAAATGCCGTAACGGTGCTGGAGCGCCGGTATCTTACCAAGGACGAGCATGGGAAGCTCGTCGAAACGCCGGATCAACTGTTCCGCCGTGTGGCGAACGCCATCGCGGCCGCGGACACGGGCTTTGGCGCGTCGGATACGCGGGATACCGCCGAAGAATTCTACGATCTGATGGCGTCCAAACGGTTTATGCCCAATTCGCCCACGCTCATGAACGCGGGTAAGCCGCTGGGCCAGTTATCCGCCTGCTTTGTGCTGCCGGTTGGCGACTCCATGGATGAAATATTCGACGCCGTTAAAAACGCGGCGCTTATTCACAAAAGCGGCGGCGGCACGGGTTTTTCTTTTTCGCGGCTTAGGCCCGCGGGCGCCACGGTGCGCTCCACGGGCGGCGTAGCGTCCGGCCCCATCAGCTTTATGAAGGTTTTTAATTCGGCGACGGAGGCCGTCAAGCAGGGCGGCACGCGGCGCGGCGCGAACATGGGCATACTGCGCGTGGACCATCCGGATATACTGGATTTCATACGCTGCAAGCAGCAGGACGCTGAGATCACCAATTTCAACATCAGCGTCGGCCTGACGGAAGCGTTCATGACGGCGGTGGACCGCAATGAAGCCTACGCGCTGCGCGATCCGCACGACGGCCGTATTGTAAAGGAGATTTCCGCGCGAGAGGTGTTCGATCTCATCGTGGATATGGCGTGGCGCAACGGCGAGCCGGGCATCGTGTTCCTGGACAGGCTTAACCGCGACAACGTCGTGCCGGGGGCGGGGGAGATCGAAAGCACCAATCCCTGCGGCGAGCAGCCCCTGCTGCCCTACGAAAGCTGCAACCTCGGCTCCGTTAATCTCGCGCAGATGCTAAAACCCGAAGGCGGCCGGTACGCCGTGGACTACGATCTGCTGGGCCGCACGGTCGAGTCCGCCGTCCATTTCCTCGACAACGTGATCGAGGCCAACAAATACCCGCTGGAGCTCATAGAAGAGCGCACAAAGGCCACCCGTAAGGTGGGCCTGGGCGTGATGGGCTTTGCGGATATGCTCTACCGCCTGGGCGTCCCCTACAATTCGGAGGAAGGCATCGCGCTGGCGGAGCGCCTCATGGGTTTCATACAGCAGCGAGCGCATGCGGCGAGCGAAGCGCTGGCGCAAATGCGCGGCGCGTTTCCGCTGTTTGGCGAAAGCACGCTCGCGAACGGCAAGCCTATCCGCAACGCCACCTGCACCACCATCGCGCCCACGGGCACCATCTCCATCATCTGCGACGCATCGAGCGGCGTGGAGCCGCTGTTCGCGCTGGCCTTCGTGCGCAACGTTATGGATCGGGACGCGCTGCCGCAGGTGGACGCGTATTTTGCCGAGGTCGCGAAAAGGGAAGGCTTCTATTCCGGCGATCTCATGCGCCGCATCGCGCAGGAGGGGACTCTCGCGCATATCGACGAGGTGCCGGAGCATATCCGGCGCGTGTTCGTCACCGCGCACGATATATCGCCGGAATACCATATTCGTATGCAGGCCGCGTTCCAAAAATATACGGATAACGCCGTATCCAAAACCGTGAATTTCCCGACTGAGGCCACGCGCGACGAGGTCGCGGAGGTGTACCGCCTTGCGTACTCGCTCGGCTGCAAGGGCGTCACGATATACCGCGACGGCAGCCGCAACGAACAGGTGCTGACAGTGGGAACTACCGCCGTCAAAGAGTCTGTACCGGCGGCGCCCGCGCCTGCTGCGGGCACACCGGCGCGCATTACGCCGCGTCCGCGCCCGGAGGTCACGCGCGGCATCACCGAAAAGGTCGTGATCGGCTGCGGCAACCTGTATATCACGGTCAATTACGACGATAAGGGCATCTGCGAGGTGTTTACCAACCTGGGCCGCGCGGGCGGCTGCCCGAGCCAGAGCGAGGCGACCAGCCGGCTCATTTCCACGGCGCTGCGATCGGGGTTGGAGGTGGATGCCATCATCGAGCAGTTGAAGGGCATACGCTGCCATTCCACCCTGCGCCAGCGCGGAATCAACAAGAATATCAAGGTGCTGTCCTGCCCGGACGCCATCGGCCGCGTGCTGGAAAAGGTCGCGAAGCTCTGCCGCGAGGGCGAACAGATCGGCCTGCCGGTGGAACAGGGCCGCGCGCCGGCGTTCGTAAGCGCACCCGAGGACGCCGCAAACGGCGACGACGACGTGATCGCCGAAGAGAACGGCGTATCCAACCTCATCAACAGCCCCTGTCCCGAATGCGGCGGCGCCATGGAGCACGAGGGCGGCTGCGTCGTGTGCCGCGGCTGCGGCTACAGCCGCTGCGGATAAACCTAAAAAAGCGCCCGATCTTCTGATGGATCGGGCGGTCTTCCTGAACAGTGCCCCCCGGTTTAACCGGGGGGGCACTGTTCAAAAAATGAACCGGCGATTTATTCGCCGGTCTGAATAATTTAGAAAACCCGGCTCCAAAGTCATTGACTTTGGAGCCGTTCAGCGTTATGCGGGATTAAACATGTCCTTGCCTACGCCGCAGATGGGGCAGGTCCAGTCGTCGGGCAGGTCGTCAAACGCGGTGCCGGGCGCAACGCCGTTGTCGGGGTCGCCTACGGCGGGGTCATACTCGTACCCACAGACAGAACAAACGTATACCATAACATACCTCCTGTTTTTATTGGGGGTCAGGCGTCCTTAGCCGCCAGGTAATCGTTGATTTGGCGTATCAGCTCGTCCGCGTCGATGCCGTGCACCGCGCAGGCCTGGCCGATATCCTCGCCGTGCGCCATGATGCAGCCCAGGCAGTGCATGCCGGAGGCCATCAGGATATCTGCGATGCCGCGGTCGGCCTGGATAATTTCGGCGATGGTCATGTCCTTATTGACTTGCATAAGAGATCCTCCTCAGTAATTCAGGATTTTATTTCGAACTTGTTTCCGCATCTTGTGCAGGTGACCCTGAGTTTCCCTTTGCCGCGCGGTACGCGCAGGCGCTGCGCGCATTGGGGGCAAATGAAATACTTGAACTTGCGGCGCTCCGCGAAAGTAGGGCTGCTGCGCGCCGCGCGCACGCCGCCTGTGAACAGGCCGTGCACTTTTGCCGCAAACGGAACCCACCAGGCGGCGAACACGGCGTTTTCCCGGCTTCTCGCGCTGAAGTTGCGGGAAAACATCCGAAGCAGCACCACGACGATCAGTATGGTAGAAACGGCCGAGAACGCATAGCGCACAGGGCTGTCGTACCTCAGGAACATCGTCACAAGCGCAATGCCGACGGCCGTAAAACCCAGCACGCGGTTTAGCTGATCGTTCCCGTAGCGTCCTTGAAACATACTGCACTCTCCTTATAATACCACAGAATGCGCCGCTTCACGCAACGCATGATTTGAACTTTTTTCCTGTTCGCGCGGCGTAGCTTTTCAAGCATACCGGCGGGGCCATAGAAGATTTCATCGCAGGAGCAGCAGCATCCCCATAGGGGCGAGCCGCGCCTGCAGCGTATCGCCTTGCGCAACAAGCGTTTGATCCGTCAGCGCGTCCCGCCAGTTTCCCGACAGCGCGACGGGTACGGCCGCATCTTCGCCTTCCAATAGATCGTCCGCGCGAAGCCGAATATCCTGCGCCTGCTCCGACCGGTTAACGAGCAGCAGCGCCGCGCAATCCCGTACGTCTTCGCCAAACGCGTCGCGGCCTTGCGAAGTATAGCGCAATACGGCGAACACGTCCGGAGCGAGCGCGCCCATGCGGCAATAGCCTGCGCGTAGCGCGGCGCTTTCGCGCCTTGCCCGCGTAAGGACCCTGTAATGGGCCAGCAGCCCCGCGTCCTCGTTTCCCCAGGGATACGTGCCGCGGTTGAACGGGTCCGCCATGCCCGTCATACCGGCTTCGTCCCCATAATAGATACAGGGCGCGCCGGGCATAGCCATCTGCAGGGCGCAAGCGAGCAGCAGCCGCGCCCTGCCCTGTGCAAGCTGGTCCGGCCGCAGCGTAAACGCCGCCTGCTCTATGCGGGTCAGCGCGTCGCGGTCCGGCGCGCCGCCCAGCATGGTCAGCGCGCGCACGGTGTCATGGGTGGAAAGAAGGTTCATCGCCGCGTAAAAAAACGGCTTGGGGTAACGCTCGCGCAGGGCCTGCAGCCGCCCGTTCAGCCCGTACGCGTCCGTCTCATACAGCAGGAAATCTGCGACCGCCGCGCGGAAGGGGTAATTCATCACGCTGTCCAGCGTGTGTCCCTGCACATAGGCGCGCAATGCGCCGTAGGCGACCTTGTTGGACGCGTCTTCCCACACCTCGCCCAGAAGCACGCCCTCCGGGTCGATGGCCTTGAGCCGCTCGCGCAGCCGCATCAGAAACGCGTCCGGCAGTTCGTCGGCCACATCCAGCCGCCAGCTCGTCACGCCCCTGGCCGCATTTCGGCTAAGCAGAGAGTCTTGCCCGTCCATCACGAACGAAAGATAGGAAGGGTCTTCTTCGTTGACCTCGGGAAGCTCGGGGAACCCCCACCAGCTCCGGTACCCGTTGGGGTACGTCGGGCTGAAGTCATACCAGCTCCGGCAAGGGGATTGCGCGGATTGGTAAGCGCCCTCCGCGGCATAGCGGCCGTACTTGTTGAAATAGACGCTGTCCGCGCCGGTGTGCGAGAACACGCCGTCCAGCATGATGCGCATGCCCCGCTCTGCCGCCGCGCGCGTGAGCGCCGACAGCGCTTCGTCCCCGCCCAGCATAGGGTCGACGCGCGTATAGTCCGCCGTATCATAGCGGTGGTTGGACGCGCTTTCGAATACGGGGTTGAGGTACAGGCAGCTTACGCCCAGCGTTTCGAGGTAGGGCAGCTTTTCGATCACGCCCCACAGGTCGCCGCAGAAGAAATCGTTGGGCATGTAATCCTTCTGCCCAGGTTCGGGCAGGTATTCCGGCGCTTCCTCCCAGCGCGGGTGGATGCGGATATGCCTTCCCATCGCCCGGTGATAGGCGACGCCGGGATTCTCTTCGGGCGTCCGGCTACGAAAAAAACGGTCCGGGAATATCTGGTACACGACGCCCTCGCGGAACCAGCGCGGCGTGGTGAACCGAGGGTCGTAAACCGTGATCTGGTACCCCGGCGGTTCCCGGGTGAACAGCGCGCCTTCGCCGCTCTCGCCGCCATAAAACAGAGTTTTTCCGTCCGGCTGCTCCAGCAGGAAATAATACCACGCCAGCCCCGGCGTGTCGGGCATGCGTACGCTCGCTTCATGCCACAGCCCGCCGTCGCCCGGTGTGCTCCGCATGGGGATGCGTTCCTCCCCCTCCTGTATCCACAGGCGCAATACGGCGCGCGTTTGGTTTAGGCGCGGTCCCGTCCACAGCCTCAGCGCTACCTGTTGTCCCGCCATTGCCGCACCCTGCGGGGTGCGGTATTGCATCAGGCGGGAATGGTGCAGCGCGTCTGTTTGCATGAAAAGCTTCTCCTGGTACTCACCAACAATATCGGGGCTTTGCCCCGGCCCTCATTCTTACTATCGAAAGAACGGGTCGACTACAAAAAACATGATCCGCCGCAACCGGAAAAAGTATGCGAAGCGGCGACGTTATTAAACATTTGCGAGGCGACGCGGCAGCCTTCAAAACAGACGCCGCCCATGTATTATTTTAATCAAGCGGACGGCGCTTCTCAACACCGCCGCCGGAGATGTTGCCAGATTGTCACATTGTCAACGGAATTTCCACACCGTTGGGCATTTTATACGCGCAGGCGCTTTAATATCTCGTCCTTCACTTCGCGCTTTTTTTCGAGCAGGAAGAGTATCAGTCCCAGCGCGAACGCCGGTATGACCACGAACCACGACCATTGCAGGCTCACCTGCATGTCGTTGAACAGGTCCAGCAGCGTTTCGAGGCCCATCATCGCCAGGCCCATGGACATCACCACGATGCCGTAGCGCTGCCAGCCCCATATCTTTGCGCTGCGCCAGCACAGCACGTCTATGAGCGCGAGCACGCCGTAGAGCAGCACCTGTGGCATGCCGAGGCGGGAATACCAGTCCGCGCCGCCGCTGGCCTGGTTGACGATGTAGAGGTACAAAAGCAGCGCGCAGATATCCAGCATGACGGCCGCGGCGGGGTGCAGCCCCGGCATGAGCAGCGGAAACAGTATGAGCACCCACAGCAACCCCAGGCTGGCGACTACGTAGATCGACCACGTGAACGCGTCCTCGTATACGAGGTTGGCCATTACGCATACCACCGCCGCAAGCGCCATGAGTATCGTAATGATAAGCGCCGCGTAGCGCCGCTCCACCTGCGTCTGTATCTTTGTGATGTGCGTGCTGTAAGGACGGGGCAGCGTCGGGTCGTACGGTTCTTTGGGGTTGACCGCCTCCACGCCGCACAGCGGGCAATGCTGCTGGCTCTTTTCAAGCTCCACGCCGCAATTGACGCAATATGCCATATCCACACCTCCCAGACAGTGGCTCTCACAAATTAGGGCCGTTGGTTAAATTCAACTCAGTGATTTTGGCTGTGCGGCATTGCCGCACAGCAATACTTGATAGAACCCCGAACATACCAATCGGGTGAATTCACTGAGTTTTTGGATGTGCAACTGATAGCTGCGCATCCATCCTCGTTCTCTAGGGGGAGCGGGGAGTCGAAACAGCGCGCCTCCTGCGGAGGGTATAGCGCTGTGTAAGACCAGTGAGTTAGGAAGTGTAAGAAAGCATTTATGCTGACGCAACACGACCATAACGAACTGTAAGCCCTCCCGCTATTCAATAAAATAATTCATCGTCGCCGCCTAAGGCGGCGATACCTTAGAGAGTCCACAGGACTTTATCTGTGGCTATTAGGGTTGGTTGCTTTCCACGCGCACATGCAGCCCTTTTTGCACCAGCGTGCGGAAAAATGCGCGTTCCACGTACGGCTCGGCTATGCTGCGCGTAAACGTGATGGAAAGCTGATCCTGATAGCTCGCCACGGCGCATTCCACCGTATTGCGGCGTGCCGTGCACAGAAGAAAATCGAAGCGCTCCACAACGTCCAGCAGAGCGGGGGGGAGCTCCACCGCGCCCAGGTTGGATATCACCGAGGAAAACACCCGCTCGCCCGTCATCTCGTACACCAGCCGTATGCCGGGGCGCTTCAAAATCAACGGTACGACGCGCAGAGCCACGTTGCGCTCGTCCGCCACGTTTTTGGAAATGCGGGCGTTCATGTTTTTTTCGGTGAACATGTAGCGGAAATAGTGGTGCACCTGCTCCAGCGTTTCCTCGAATGTAAATTCGCCGTAGTTGGGGTCTATGCCGGGGTTGAGGTACTGCGAAAAATTGCGGAGCGTCTGTGTCGGGTAATATTTGCGTAGGTTAACCGGCACGCTGACTTTCACGGGACGGGGGTTCTTGACGTTTTCCGCCTGCTGCATGCTGTAAAGCACATAGATCAGCGTGGCCGTGAAATATTCCGTCAGCGATACTTTATAGGAACGGGAAAGCTTCAGCGCCGCCTGTACGCTTAACACCCCCGTCGTCACAACGCGCATGCCCTCATGCAGGCGCGTGCCTGTCGGATGGTAGGCGTACGGCTCGTGGCGGTTGGCGCGAACGCCCATGCGCGAAAAACGGGAAAAGCCGTCCTCCACCTCTTCGGGGTGGGGCGGCTCGCTCAAATCCAGTATACCGTTTTTTACGGGCACCGGAACGCCAAGCTCGCGCGCGTAGGCGGCAAGCAGCGTCTTTACGAACGTCATGCCCGCGCCGCCGTCGCAGACGACATGCGCGAATTCGCAGGAAATGCGGTTGTGGTGCGTCTTTACGCGGAAAGGGAGCTCGCCTTTGCGCAGGGGAGGGCAGGGATTGATGGTATCCTCCTCCACCAGCGCCCGCACGGGAAGCTCCTCAAGGAAATACCAGAAAAGGCCGCTTTTGCGCTGAACGTAGAACGTGGGGAAGCGGGGGCGCATTTGATCCAGCGCGCGCTGCAGCGCGTCGCGCCGGACATCCTCATGAAGCACTGCGGTGATGCGGAACATGGGCGTCCAGGTTCTGTGCTCTATGATGGGGTAAATATTTGCCGCGTTGTCCAGCGGGTACCAGTGCCGCTTCTGCAAATACCGCGCTCCTTTATTCCGTAGTATGATGGGGACTGATGCGTGTAAGCAGGAAATCCGCTATGCCGTGCAGGGCGGCATGGCTTTCCGGCACGTCGAATATATGCCATACGTGCCACATGCCTTCCCACTCCAGCAACTGCACGTCAACGCCCGCCCGCCGCAGCGACGCTGCGAGCCGCCGTGAATCGCCGAGCAGCACCTCATGCGTGCCCACGTGTATGAGCGTGGGGGGGAAGCCCGTAAAATCCGCGAACACCGGCGATATGAACGGGTCCTTCAGATACCGGCCATAGGCGTAATACATGGCCGCGCGCAGCAGCTTTTTACGCTCGAGCAGCGGGTCCGTCCAGCGGTTTTCCGCATAGGTCTCGTCGTTGAGTGTTAAATCCGCCCAGGGGGAGAGCGCCGCTATGGCGGCAGGCAGGGGAACGCCGTCCTCCCTCGCTTTGAGCGCCACGGCAAGCTCCAGCCCGCCGCCGGCGGAATCCCCCACGAACGCGATGCGGGAAGCCGACAGCCCCAAGGATAGCATGTACCGATAGGCGGCGTATCCATCCTCCAACGCGGCGGGAAACGGATGCTCCGGCGCAAGACGGTATTCTATGGAGAGCACGTTGCGTCCCATAGCTTCGGCGAAATCCACCGCGAGCGGGCGCGTGCTGACGATACTGCCCGCCATATACGCGCCGCCGTGGAAATAGAGTATGGCCTCGTCCTCCGGCGCGCCCAGCGTGTGGAACCACTCCGCCCGCATATCGCCTATGCAGTCCGAAGCCACCACCATGTTTTCAGGCAGCCGTTTCACTTCGTTCGCTGCGAAGAGATCCTGCCCCATGCGCTCCATCTCGAGGCTCAGGTTGTTCAGAAGCGGACGAAAGCCGCGTATGGCAGCCTGCAGGATATTGCTGACGGGGCTGGGCATAGGCGGCCTCCTACAATAATTAATAATTAAAAATTAATAATGAATAATGGTGGATAAAATCCTTGCAGGATTTTTTAATACATATGAATATCAATTCAAAGAAATCCCGCAGGGATTTCCACATGAATTATTCATTATTCACTATTCATTATTCATTTATTTGGTGCAAAGCGTCAGCTTTGCACCAGATACGCGTTGATGAACGCGTCGAGGTCGCCGTCCATCACGGCCTGTATGTTGCCGTTTTCGGTGCCGGTGCGGTGATCCTTTACCAGCGTATAGGGCTGGAACACATAGGAACGGATCTGGCTGCCCCACTCGATTTTCTTCATGTCGCCCTTGATCTGCGCCATCTGTTCCATGCGCTCGCGCTCCTGCAGCTCCAGCAGCTTGCCCTTGAGCATGCGCAGCGCCGTCTCTTTATTTTGAAGCTGGCTGCGCTCGTTCTGGCATTGCACCACGATGTTTGTGGGGATATGCGTCAGGCGGATGGCGGAGGACGTCTTGTTGACGTGCTGGCCGCCCGCGCCGCTCGAACGGTAGGTATCCACGCGCACCTCTTCCATGTCGATCTCTATGTCGTTCTCGCCCTCGTCAAATATGGGCGTGACGTCGAGCGACGCGAAGGAGGTATGCCTGCGCCCGGAGGAGTCGAACGGGGAAATGCGCACCAGCCGGTGCACGCCCTTTTCCGCCTTCAGGTAGCCGTAGGCGCTGTCTCCCGTGACTTCGAACGTGACGGATTTGATGCCCGCTTCGTCGCCGTCGAGCAGATCCAGCTCCCGCACGGCCCAGCCGCGGTTGGCGCAGTAGCGGGTGTACATGCGGTAAAGCATTTGTACCCAGTCCTGCGCTTCGGTGCCGCCTGCGCCCGCGTGCAGCGACAGCACGGCGTTGGAGCTGTCGTATTCGCCCTTTAAAAGCGTTGTGAGCCTGAGCGCTTCCACATCGCGCTCAAATGCGGCGTAGTCGCGCACCAGTTCGTCGGCAAGGGAATCGTCGTATTCTTCGTCGAGCATTTCAACGAGGGTTTCAATATCTCCCGCGGCGCCGCGCAGCTTCTCGTACCGGTTCAGCTTGCCCTGCACCGCCTTGATGCGCTGATTGACTTTGTTTGCGTTGGCTACGTCGTCCCAGAAACCGTCTGCCGACATCTGCTCTTCAAGAGCCGCCTGTTC
>JAEWWD010000011.1 GCA_023396535.1 Bacillota bacterium | reverse complement strand
CGATAAGGGCCGCCGCGTGCAGGAGGCAGGCCCCAGTCAGCCGGTCGAGGTGCTGGGCTTTAGCGAAGTGCCCGCTGCGGGCGATACGCTGAACGTGGCGGAAATCGATAAGCTGTCCCGTCAGGTGGCTGAAGAGCGGCGCGATAAAATCAAGGCCGAACAGCTCAAGAACCTTTCCAAGGTCTCTCTGGACGATTTGTTTAACCAGATCGCGGAGGGAGAGATCAAGGATCTCAATATTATCGTAAAAGCCGACGTGCAGGGTTCCGTTGAAGCTGTCAAGCAGGCGCTTGAAAAGCTTTCCAACGAGGAAGTCCGCGTGCGCTGCATTCATGGCGGCGTAGGCGCGATCACGGGCTCCGATATCATGTTTGCGGCCGCGTCCAACGCCATCGTCATAGGCTTCAACGTACGCATGGATTCGACGGCGCGCGTATCCGCGGAGAGGGAAAAAGTGGATGTGCGTATGTACCGCATCATCTACAACGCCATTGAGGATGTCCAGAACGCCATGAAGGGCATGTTCAAGCCGGTATTCAAGGAAGTCGAGCTGGGTCGCATCTCCGTGCGCGAGACATTTAAGGTATCGGGCGTGGGGACAATCGCCGGCGCATACGTACAGGAAGGCAAGGTTGCCCGCAACGCGCAGGTTCGCGTGGTGCGAGACGGCGTCGTTATACATGAGGGCAAGATTTCTTCGCTCAAGCGTTTCAAGGACGACGCCAAAGAAGTCGCCGCGGGGTACGAATGCGGCATAGGCATAGAAAATTTCAACGATCTTCTCGAAGGCGATACCATAGAAGCCTTTGTGATGGAGGAAATCAAAAAATAACGACCGCATATACGGCATAAGGAGACCGCTATGTCAGCCATACGACAGGACAGAATGAACGAGGAAGTCAAAAAAACCGTCAGCGAGGTGATTCGGGAGATGAAAGATCCCCGTATTTCCTCTATGACGACCATAACGGCGGCTGAGGTAACGAACGATCTCAAGTATGCCAAACTACGCGTAAGCGTGTATGAACAGGATGAGCAGGCGCGAAAAGACGCGGTCGACGCGCTGAACCATGCGGCGGGCTTTATAGCGCGCGAGCTTGGCCATCGCATGCAGATCCGAAGGCTGCCGTCGCTGAAATTTGTGCTGGATACTTCCATAGAATACAGCGTACACATCGGGAAGATTCTGAGTACGCTGCATACGCCGGAACAGGAGCACGACGATGAATGACGCCGTCGTCGGCATGGCCGAATGGCTGCGCCGTGAAAATGGGTTTACTTTGATCGCGCATGTATCCCCGGATGGTGATGCGATAGGCTCCTGTCTGGCGCTATATGGTATATTGCAGGCATTGGGAAAGCGTGTGCGCGTGGTATGCGATCAGCGCGTGCCTGCCATATACGCGTTTCTTCCCTGGTCCGACAAAATGATGAAGACGGACGAAACGGAGGCAGACATACAGACATACCCGAACGCTGTCGCGGTAGACTGCGCCGACCAAAAGCGCATGGGTGACGCGTTTGCACTGTTTCAGGCGGCGTCCGCAACCGCGAATATCGATCATCACAGGACTAATCCCCGTTATGGGGAATATGTGCTCCATGACGAACGGGCGTCCGCTACGGGTGAACTGGTGCATCTGCTTTGGAACGAACTTGGCGCGGGCGCGGAGGAGGAAACGGCGCGAGATATCGCAGGCTGTCTGTATACGGCGATCAGTACGGATACGGGCAACTTCGCCTACAGCAACACAACGCCGGAAACATTCCATATAGCGGCGGCGCTGCTGGAAAAGGGGATCGACATCGCGACCATCAACAGGCAGATCTACCGCACAGTGCCTTTGAGTAAAACACGCTTGTTGGGATTCGTGCTCAGCACCATGCGGCTGTATGAAAACGGTAAAATCGGTATGGCGCTCGTCATGCTGAGCGATTTGAACAGGCTGGGCGCGCTTTCGGAGGACGCCGAGGGCACTATAGACGGCATACGCGACGTGGATACGGTGGAAATAGCCATATTGCTCCGCGAAAGCAGGGACGGCACATTCAAGGCAAGCCTGCGTTCCAAGCAATTTGCGGATGTCAGCGAAATTGCGCATACATTCGGCGGCGGCGGGCATATCCATGCCGCGGGCTGCACAATGGAGGGCGATCCTGTCGTTATCATGGACAAGCTGCTTTCCGCCGCAAAAGGCGTCTTGGCATGAAGTCTCCCGATACGCCCAAACCGGAGGGCATCGTCAATGTACTGAAGCCGCCCGGCATGACTTCAAGCGACGTAGTATCCGATATACGCAGGCTGTTTGAAACCAAGCGTGTCGGCCACGCAGGTACGCTTGATCCGGGTGCCGCGGGTGTGCTTCCCATTACGCTGGGACGGGCGACGCGGCTGTTTGATTTGTTGATCGATAAGGAAAAAGAGTATATCTGCGAGATCGCGTTTGGCGCGTGCACGGATACGCAGGATTCCTACGGGCGTATCACGGAGCGTGACGAAGTAAGCGTATCGGAGGAAGATATTCTTGCGGCGCTCAATGGCTTTACCGGCGGATATTTGCAGACGGCGCCGGCTTATTCGGCGCTTAAATCCGGCGGGAAATCCCTTTACGAGCTGGCACGCGCCGGGCAGGAAGTGCCCGTCCGGGAGCGTGAGGTGACGATCCACGCTCTGGAATTGATCGCACAGACCGGTGGAAACCGGTTTTTGCTGCGCGTGCGCTGTTCCCGCGGCACATATATTCGCACATTGTGCGAGGATATCGGCAGATACCTGCAGACTTGCGCGCATATGTCTTTCCTGCTGCGAAGCGCTGCGGGCGCGTTTTGTGTGGAAAAGTCGTTCAGCATAGCGGAACTCGCTTCCATGCGTGAGGAAGGAAGACTTCTTGAAGCCGTCGTCCCCATTGAACGCGTGCTTGATTTTCTGCCATCCGTACGGATCACGGATCAGCCTGATATCGCGCGTTTGAAGAACGGCTGTACGATAGAACCCGTTGGCGCCGCCATTGATTTTCCGGAAGGAGATTTGTGCCGGGTTTATGCGGCCAGCTTTCTGGGAGTGGGCGTGCGAACGTGGGATGGATTAAAACTGAAACTGCATTTATGGCCGGGCGAACAGGGCGCATAGCGAGCGATCGACTGGTCGACGGCTGCTTTGAGGATGGAAATGACAACCAACAAACCATGTGCCGTCATAGCGCTGGGTATGTTCGACGGGGTGCATATTGGGCATCGCGCGTTGTTGACGCGCGCGGTAGAAATTGCCGGCCGTATGGGTTGTAAAAGCGTGGCATACACGTTTTCCAACCATCCCCGCGTGTTGTTCGGGCGCCCTCCCCGTTTGCTAACCACCCCTGAGGAGCGCAGGGAGCGCATATTGGGGTTGGGTGTGGATATCGTACATATGGAACCCTTTGACAGGATTACCGCTTCCCTTTCGCCCAAAGCGTTTTTAGATGGATTGACGCGTGAATATGAAGTACGCGCCATGGTGGTAGGGTT
>JAEWWD010000093.1 GCA_023396535.1 Bacillota bacterium | reverse complement strand
ATACGCTTTTAAGCGACGGCGGCAGCATTACGGGATATCTCGGGACAAACCTCTACGTACGTAAAGCGGCAAACGGGGGCATACCGGCAAGTCCAAGCACGCAGATCTCTGTTGCCGCGCGCCCGGTTACGCCGGCCGCCTCCTTCTCGACCTCCGCCATGACGCTCAGCGGCATCGACGCCTCGATGGAGTACAGCCTGGACGGCGGTACGACATGGACGGACGCGCCCGGCTCCTCCGCAGTTGTTTCCGGCGTAACGCCGGAAGAGGATATCCGCGTGCGCGTGAAGGCGACGGGTACAGCGCCCGCGTCTTTGGCGCAGCTCATCGACATACTCGCGCGGAACGCCGCGCCGGAAGGGCTGGCCATCGACTATGTCGGCGAAAAGCTCAATACGGCGGCCGGCATGGAATATCTGAACGCGTCCGGGGCCTGGGCGGCGTGTACGGATACGATGGCATTGTCCAACCTCGGCTGGGCGGGCGATGCGCTGGCGGTATCCCTCCGCACGGCAGGCAGCGGGGACGCGGTGGCCAGCGCCTCCATAGACGTACCCATCCCCGCACGCTCCGCCGCGCCAACCGGCGTAACCGCTGTGGACGAAAGCTATTCCGGCGCGGGGGACGGCAGCATAACCGGACTTGACTCTACGATGGAATACGACGACGGATCGGGTTATACCGCCTGCGACGGCGATTTGACCGACCTCTCGCCGGGCGAATATCTGGTGCGCTATCGTGCGGTCGCAGATGCTGCGTTCGCAAGCAGCGCGCTGACGCTGACGTTATTTGAAGGCGGCGATTCCGTCGTGATCACGGCCGAAGCCGGGGAAAACGGCTCCATCAGCCCTTCCGGCACGCTACGCGTAGCGACCGGCCGTGACAAAACGTTTACCATTACGCCGGATGACGGATATATCCTACAGTCACTGCTGGTGGATGGAGTCCGGGTAACTGCCGAAAACTCCTATACGTTTACGGCGCTATCAAGCGACCACAGTATCCGCGCGATATTCGCGAAGCGGGAATCGGGCGGGGATACCGTCGACGTACGGGTAACGCAAACGCCGCAAGTCCTGGGCGGCGCGCCGGTAACGGCTAAACTCGTGGGCAATGCGTTCACCAGGCCTGTGGATATCCGTATCCAATACTCTTCCCTTGCGGATTCACAGATCCGCGAGGCGTTGCGGCAGCGACTTGCCGGTATCGATGAGAGCGGCATATTCTCGCTGGAAGTCGGGGCTTATAACAGAAACACCAATACATCGGTACAGCCCAAGGAGGGGACGGGGGTTGAAATCACCTGCCCCATACCGGCAAATTTGCTGCGGTATCGGGACATGCTGGTGGTCGTGCATTTGTCGGACGGCACGCTGGACGTACTGCCCGCCGCGATCGTATACCGAAACGGCGTAGCCTACCTGCGGTTTACGGCGTCGCATTTTTCACCCTACGCGTTCGTCGTCGATCAATACGGCCTGCTGGGCGGCGCGTACACGGGGTATGACCCGCTCATCGGCCTTCCCAAGACAGGGGACGGCGGGGCGGGGCTGCTGCTCTTACTGCCTCTTCTGGCCGGAGCTCTGATGGCGGGCTTACGAAAGGCGCGCGGGTAAAAAAGAAACTGACAGGGGGTTGTCCCGGCCGATGGGACAACCCCCTGTTTCTCAAAACATCACGCTTCCGGCTGTTGCCTGATCAGTGTATACCCGCGACCAGCGCCATCGCCGGCACGCTTATATCGCTCCTCCCTGCTGCAGATACATCACTACGGCCAGCGCGACCATGGCCAGCCCGAACAGCAGCATGGCGGCAAACGCGACCGTGCGGGAACTGTCGCCGCGCGGTACAAAAAAATCCGGCTTTTCGGCGCTGTATTCAATATCCAGCGACTGCCCGATTTCATACTTCCTGTAACTGCGCCCGCACTGCTCCTTGGCTTCCATGATTGTGCCTTCAGCAAGCGGATAGGTCATCACGGCCGTATACATCCTGTGCCGGTGTTCGCTCTCATATTCATCGTAGCGGACGACTGTAGCCACGGCGGGTATTGCGTTTTCAAACAGCCGCTTTTCGCGGCGTTTGAGCAATACGCTCAATGCGGCGACGACGATGCCGGCGATAAAAATCCAGATATAGTCGTTCATACGTCCTCCTGAACGGAAAATTTTTCTAGCACAAACTCCATTATACAGCTTGTACATGTGTATGTGCAGTGGGAAAGAAATGCAGGCTTACTTCGCCGCCAGATACGCCGCAAGTTCCTGCGGCGTGTGCAGAATGATGGTTGCGCCGGCCTCGCGCAATATCTCCTGATCGCGGAAGCCCCAATCCACGGCGATGCAGTCCAGCCCGGCGTTCCGGGCGGTTTTTACGTCCACCTCCGAATCGCCGATATACACGGTCGTTTCCTTTTCCGCGCCCAAAAGCCGCATGGCTTCAAACACCGTATCCGGCTCCGGCTTTATGCGCACGCCCGCCGACGCGCCTATGGCGACGCCGATCATGCCGGGAAAATACAGCTCCGCCAGTTCCTTTACGATGCGGTCGCCCTTGTTGGACACGATGCCCATGCGAACGCCCGCGTCCGCGCAGCTTTGCAGCAGGGAGAGAAGCCCTTCGTAGGGAAGCGTCTGATTGCGGCTGTTCCTGCCGTAATGGTCTACGAAGAACGCCTCGATCTCCTCAAAACGCGGGTGCTGTTTGCCGCCGGGTACTGTCAGTTCTATCAGCCGCGTGATGCCGTTGCCCACACAATCGCGCACCGTTTCCCGGGTGTGCTCCGGCAGGGAATACGCGCGCATGGTGACGTTCACGCTTTCCACAATGTCCGAGAGCGTGTCCAGCAGCGTACCGTCCATATCCCAGATGATCGCCCGATACTTTCCCATAGAGTCCTCCTGAAACTTATATCAGATTGGCGACCAGCGATACGCAGGCCACCGTCGTCAAACCGGATACGATAAGGGCCAGGCTGCTCATCGCGCCTTCCGTTTCCCCGATCTCCATGGCTTTAGCCGTGCCCAGTATGTGCGAAGAGCAGCCTATCGCCACGCCCTTTGCGACAGGGTCGGTGATGCGGAACATCTTGAGTATGGGCACCGCCAGCGCGTTGCCTATGATGCCAGCGCCCATGATCATAGTCACCGTAATGGATACCACACCGCCCAGCTCCTCAGATAACGGCATGCCTATGGCGGCCGTGATGGAACGGGGCAGCATGGTCACGTATTGCGTATGCGTCAGCCCGAACAGCAGGCTGATGACGAATACCCCCGTAAAATTGGCGAGTATGCCGGATACGACGCCTATAAAAATGGCTTTCCAGTTGCGCTTTAAAATTTCGAGCTTCTGGTACAGCGGCACGGCCAGGCAGACGGTGGTGGGGGTCAGCAAATAGTTGAGAAATTTCGTACCTTCGTTATAGGCGGCGTAATCGATTTTCAGCAGCAGCAGCACCGGAATAATGATGGCCATGGTGACAAGGAATGGGTTGAATATGGCAAGCCTGGTTTTTTTCGCGACAAAAACCCCCGTCAGATATGCGCCGACGCTGAGCGCCACGCAGAAAAATGCGGATTGGCTGAAAAACTCCCTCATTTGCCGTCCTTCTTTCCCCGGTTGATCAAAAACTGCGTAGCCCGGCCCGCAAGCCCCATCACAAGCAGCGTCGTCACGCAGGTGATCAGCAGTATGGGCAAGAGAATACTCTTCAGCTCGCCCCAGTATTCTATTAAGCCGACCGACGGCGGTATCAGCATGAATACCATCACGCCGATGAGGAACTCCGCCGTATCCTGTACCTGATCCAGCCTGAGCAGTTTCAGCTTCAGCGCAAGCAGCATGATCACAAGGCCGTATACGCTGGCCGGTATCAACAGGGGGATCAGCCTGTGGAGCGCCTCGCCCAGCAGGGAAATGGTCAGAATAATCAGAAGCTGTTTGACATATCGCATAGTATTCCGCCTTTTGGTTGCGCGTCTGCGGCCGCGCATTGATACTTAATCATAACCCGAATATATGTCCGTGCCGGTGCAATACACAAATTATGAAGGATACGGCGGGTTTTCGCAAGCTGTAACGATATCCATGCCCAAACAACGCGTTTCTCCGGACTGCGCCGCCCGGGAATATATTTTCATCAGGATTTTTCTTGACCGCCGCCGTTTGGCCGTATATTATCATAGCGGATAACATTGTGAATATATAAATTATTGTTCATTGCTACGAAAGGCGGCTGCGCCGATCCGGATTTTGACCCAAACCAATTCATACAGGAAGGCGGAAAGGAATTATGAACATAGGTATCATCGTATATTCGCAGACAGGCAACACGCACTCCGTAGCGCAGAAGCTGAAAGAAGCTGTACTCGCGCAGGGCCATACCGCCGTACTCGAGCGGGTGGAGGCGGTAAACGACGCGCCCAACGGCAAGCAGCCGCCCCAGCTCACAAAAGCGCCCGACGCTTACGCCTATGACGCGGTGCTTTTCGGCGCGCCCGTGCACGGGTTTTCACTCTGCCCCGTCATGAAGCTGTATCTCGCGCAATGTCAGCTGCGGGGCAAACCGGTGTGCTGCTTTGTAACGCAGCATCTGAAAAAGCCGTGGATGGGCGGCAACCGCGCGATCAAGCAGATGCGCGCCCTGTGCGGGGATAAGGGCGCCGATTACAGGGAGAGCGGTATCGTGAACTGGACGGCGCCGGGCCGCGACGCGCAGATCGGCGCGGTCGTAACAAGGCTGGTGAAAGCGCTATGAAGCCCAAAAAGAAAGGCGTCGGGCGGGTACTCAAACGCATAGGCGTCAGCGCGCTCGCATTGATATTGCTCATGGTGCTGTACGGCATGCTCGGCCTAAAGCAGACACTCGCGCTTTCCATCGGGGCGGTAAATCTTTCAGAGATACCTGATGGCGACTATACGGGGACGTATGACTGCTATCGCTGGAGCAGCGAGGTTGAAGTTTCCGTGCGGGGACACGCCATTACGGGGATAGAGGTCATAAAGGGCCAGAACGGTCGTGAGGATATCCAAAACGAGCTGATTGTCCGTGTCCTGCAGGCGCAGTCTCCGGCAGTGGACGCGGTATCGGGCGCGACAGCGGACTCCAAGGCAATTTTGAAGGCCGTAGAATCTGCGCTTGAAAACGCGCAGCAATAACGCGGGAATATCAATTATCCGGATAGAAAATCCTCCGCAAACGTCAGTTTGCGGAGGATTTTGATATTGCCGCCGGTCCGCTCCTTATCCCGCCGCAACGTGGACGTAAAAGCCCCGGGGGCTGCATCCTACGCGGGATAATGGTTGATGATGATGGCTTTGAGCGTTTCATTGCCGGACGCAAAATAGGAGTGATCCGCGCTGGCGTCGAACTGTATGGCGTCGTCGGGGCCAAGTACGCGGGATTCTCCGCCGATGGTGAACGTAAGCTCCCCTTCCAATACCATGACGTATTCCTCGGACCGTTCGGCCTGGCCGGTGGTGGTGTGCCCGCAACCGGCGTCCAGCTCAATCTGGAACAGCTCAAAATTGCGGCAGGGGGTGGTGGGGTAATAGCAGTACAGCCTGTAATGCCCGCCCTCGTCGGCCTGCACGCGGACGGCCTCCTTGCGCTGCACGGCGGCTTCCTGCGTCCGTTTTTCCAGTAGGGCGCTGTAGGGTACCTTGAGGCCGTTCGCGATTTTCCACAGCGTATTGATGGTGGGATTGGTTTCGCCCTTTTCTATTTGAGAGAGCATAACCTTGCTGACTCCGCTCAGCGCGCTGAGCTGTCCCAGGCTCAGGTTGCGCTGCGCGCGCAGTTCCCTGAGGTTTTCGGCGATGACACCCGTTACGTCCATAGACGATTCTCCTCTTGACAGCTATATTGTACGAATGTATAGTATATCTAACTTTTTTATCGTATGATCGTACAATATAGTATACACCGACGGCAAGGGGGAGTACAAGCGACATGGAGCAAAAGCTCAATTTGGCAGAGCCAAATACAACGGAACAAGCCCGGCATAGATCCATGGAAATCCGGCGGGCGCTGTTTGCGGCATTCCCGCATACCATACCGGTGCTGACCGGCTTTCTGGTGCTGGGCATGGCGTACGGCATGTTGATGCGCACCAAGGGCTTCGGCGTGGAATGGGCGGTGCTGATGAGCGCCGTCGCGTTCTGCGGCAGCATGCAGTTCGTGGCCATCACGCTGCTTACGGCGGCGTTCGACCCTATACAGGCGTTTTTCCTGAGCCTCCTGGTCAACGCGCGGCATATGTTCTACGGCCTTTCCATGATGGAAAAATACAAAGGGCTGGGGAAGGTGCGCGCGTTGCTGATATACGTGCTGTGCGACGAGACGTTCTCCATATCTTCCGGCGTGGAGCCGCCCGAAGGCGTATCCCGCAAATACTTTTACCTTTTTATATCGCTTCTGGATTACGCGTATTGGGTGACGGGCACGGCGATAGGCGGCGTAATAGGCGGCGTACTGCCCTTTAACACCGCCGGGCTGGATTTCGTGCTGACCGCGCTGTTCGTGGTGCTGTTCCTTGAACAGATGAAGAAAAAGGAGAATAGGGTCGCCGGTATCATCGGCGTGGCGGGCGCGGTACTCTGCCTGCTTCTGTTCGGCGCGTCCAATTTTATCATCCCGGCCATGGCGCTCATCTGCGCAGGCCTGCTCGTGAGGAGGAAACGCGCATGCAACTGACGCCCATACAGATCGTCGTTACCATACTCGCCGTCGCACTGGGCGCCATGCTCACGCGTTTTGCGCCCTTTTTGCTGTTCCCGGAGCACAAAAAGCCGCCGGAGGCCGTGCTGTATCTGGGCCGCGCGCTTCCGCCCGCCATGATGGGGTTCCTCGTCGTGTACTGCCTGAAATCCGTCTCCCTGCAACTGCCGCCGCACGCCCTGCCCGAGCTGCTGGCCATAGGCCTTACCGTGCTCATGCACCTGTGGAAGCGCAACGCCCTTTTAAGCATAGGCGCGGGAACGGTGCTGTACATGGTGCTGGTACAGGTCGTATTCGTATAGCGTTCAACGCAAGTGTCCAACCGGTATGCTTGATAAAACCGGTCCAATCCCCTACAATAAGGTTGCTTGGATTATCCAGAGCGGGGATGAGCCGCGCGAAGTTCCGTTGAAACAGCCTGCGACCGGGCAGCTCAATTTGGTTACACAGACCCGGTTGAAATAGTTTACGACCGGAAAGGACTATTGTTATGAGACAAAGCGAACTGTTTGAAAACGCGTGCCGCATGTGGCGGGAAAACGCGGAAGAACTCTCCAGGATGCCCGCAAGCATCAACGAAAAGGAATACCTTGCCGTATTCGAGGCCATCCGCTCGTGCCGCGGCCGCGTGGCGACGATGGGCATGGGCACTTCCTCCGTTGCGGCGCGCAAAATCGCGCACATGCTGTGCGTGGCCAATGTGCCGTCGTACTTCGTATCCCCGGGCGACGCCGCACACGGCGCGTTTGGCGCGGTGCAGGCGGGGGACGTGCTGATCGTTCTCTCCAAGGGCGGCAACACGGAGGAACTGGTCAATCTGATCGACTCCATAAAGGGGAAGCGGCTCACGCTCATCACCGTAACGCAGGAGCCGAACTCGCGCCTTGCCAAAGCGGCGGATATCGTGCTGAACCTGAAAGTGGCGGAGTCCGACCATAAGCATATGCTGCCCACGGCGAGCATACTGGCGATCATCTCCATATTCGACGCCATTGCGGACGAACTGACCAAGTATCCGCAGTTCAGCGAAGAGGCGTTTTATCTCAACCACAACCATGGGTCGGTGGGGGCGTTGTTAAAAGATAAGCTGGACGAGCAGAAGTAAGTTGATTGACGGCAGAATAATTCAGTAAATCGCCGCTTGCGAGAAGAAATCAGTATCGCCACCCGCGGGCGGCGACGAATATTTTTTATACGGGGTGCTGCGCGGCTTTGCCGCGCAGCACCCCGTCCCCCGTTTATGAGCGATTTTTTTGCGCTGTCGACTTATGCACATACATTACTCAGCATGCCGCTTTTGCTAAATTCCCGTTTTATTTCCCATCAAATGAAGTGAAGCCCGCCTGTATGACCTGCCACCTGAAGGAAAAACGGTATCGCCGCCTTCAGGCGGCGACGATAATTTATAATACGGGGAGCTGCGCGGCTTTGCCGCGCAGCTCCCCGTCCCCCAAATCAGCATGGCGGAGGTCCTATTCCAAAGTA
>JAEWWD010000294.1 GCA_023396535.1 Bacillota bacterium | reverse complement strand
CCTATCCTGAGCATCAGCGTCCGGTAAGTAACGCCGTCCAGCATATATTTCTTTTCCACCCGCTGAAATACATTTTCGTGCATAGTGCACCTCCTTCCAAATATTTGCCTGTATTAAACCATCCCGGTATGGCAGGTTCATGGTGGGTTTGTGGCAAACCCCAAACAGAATGTGGCGCGCATATCAAACGTTCGTCAAATCCGGATGAATTTTGTGCGAATTATGGCTGGGCGGCCTATTTAATCTTCGTGGCGCTTTTGAGAAAAGCCGGACAGGTCCGGCCGTCTTTTAGAAGAGCATGGAATTTGTCCGCGCCCGCGCCTCATAGAATGCATTGGGGCATCGGCCTCTGAGAGGAGCATGGCAATGGAGAACGTCATAAAAAGCATGGTACTGGAGCTGGGCGCGGACGCCTGCGGCATTGCGAATATCGATAGATTTGCCGGCGCCGCGTGGGATATGCACCCGGCCGCCGTATTCCCTGCCGCCCGGTCGGTCGTTGTGTTTCTCCGGCGGCTCCCACGCAGTTTTGTGATGACCGATTCACTCATCGCCTACCAGCAGGCGCTTACCATAATCAACCGGGATCTTGACAGAATAGCGCTCAACGCCAGCCTGAATATTGAGCGTATGGGCGCAGGCGCAATGCCCGTGCCCGCGGAAAAACCCTACGCGCAGTGGTACGCTTCGGGAACGCTTTTTAAGGGGCTCATCGATCTCAGGCACGCCGCCGTATACGCGGGGCTGGGGCAGATCGGGAGGGGCGCGCTCTTTATCAATCCCCAGTATGGCAATTTTGTCAATATCGGAGCGGTGATCACAAACCTCGATCTGCGGTCGGACCCGCCCGCCGTCAACCTCTGCATTCCGGGGTGCCATCTTTGCGAAGAATCCTGCCCGGCCCATGCGCTGGAAGTCGGCCGGGTCGACGCGGAAAAATGCCGCGCGTATTCGGTTGGCTTTGCGCCCGACGGCACGGAGATGATACTGTGCAATACGTGCCGCGTGATTTGCCCCGTCGCGCTTGGCCAAAGCTCATAAAGTGCCTGCGACACTTTCGCGAGTTCGCGGGATGGGCATTGCCCATCCCGCGATCAATCTAACACTCGCAAATGGTATGCGTGGGGTGTTTATCGCCCCGCTTTGCCGATAATAAAATTGCATATAATCCGTCATTTGTGACGACATGCGCGTCACAAATGACTCCTTGCACACGGGGGCATGCGACAAAGCCTTTGGCTTTCGAGCATGCCCCCGTGTGAGAAAATTCCCGCAGGACTTCGCAAAAATGGATGCAATCCATTTTTGCGACTTATTTCCTGTCAAAGAACGGTGATTTACCAGACACCGAAAGCGGAATGCCCATTACCGATCGGGCCTCCGCATCCGGCAGCCCCAGTTCCATGGCGGCGCGGCCAATGGAAAACATCACGCGGCTGTCGATGCGCGCGTCCGCCGCGAGTGCGACAGCGGACCCTACCGCTATGCCGAGGTCGATGTGCTCATACGCGCAGGTACCCCCCGCCGTGATACATGCGGCGCAGTTCTGAAAGCCGCAGTATTGGCAGCCGTCGTTCAGCCCGCGCGTGGAAAGAACCGCGCCTACGAGCACCACGGCGTCGCTTTGCCTTACGTTGTTGGCGTCGCGAATGAAGAACCCATATTTGAGCGGCTCCGCCAATTCCTCCATTTTGTCGGCCAGCGCGTTCTTTTCCGCGCCGGTCAGCACGCAGGTACGCAGATGATCGACGCCCTTCGCCTTGGGGGCGGTGCGTATTGCGGCGCACATCTGCTGCGCGGTGTGCAGTACGGCTTCGAGTTCACAGTCACGGGATGCATACTTCATAGTGATGAACCTCCTTGTGATAATTAAATTTTGAAAGCAGGGTCGGGAAAATATAATCCTCCGGCTTTACCGGGAGTAGTGGATCAGCAGGGAAAGCAGCGCTGTCTGTGCGCCCTCGTTGTGGTAGCTGTGCGGCACATCGGCCTTGAAGCGCAGCGAATCGCCCGTTTCCAGCACGCAGTCCGTGTCGCCCGCCCGAATGCGGACCGTTCCCGCGAAAACTGTAACATATTCCTCCGTCCCGTCAAGGTGCGGCGACGACGTCAATTCGCCACCGGGCAGTATTTCGATACGGTAGGTTTCAAACCGCGTGCTTTCCTCAAACGGGAATGCGGGATAATTGATGAACAGTCCGTCCCCCTCCACCATAGGCTGTACGGACACGGCCTTTATGATGTGCAGCTCTTTCGCCGGCTTTTCCAAAAGCGTCGAAAACGATATCTTCAGCCCGTTCGCGATGCGCCACAGCACCGATATCGTGGGGTTGACCTCCCCCCGCTCTATCTGCCCCAGCATGCTCTTGGATACCCCCGTCAGCCGGGCCATGGCGTCCAGGCTCAGCTTGTGCTGCTCCCGCAGCGCTTTCAGGTTCGCGGCGACCGTGCTGTTTACATCCATTTTCTCACCCATACGTTATTGACATGATGGTGCACACAATGTACAATATGTGGCACACAGTATCCTGCACCGTTTGTACAGGATAGTATACCACAGATCAGACCGGAGGGAAACACCCATGCCCAATCTGCCCGCATTTGTGGCCTATGTGCTGGTCACGACATTCACGCCCGGCCCCAACAACATCATGTCCATGACCAACGCGAGCAGGCTGGGCTTCAAAAAGGCCCTTCCCTTTGCCTTGGGCGTAGGCGCGGGCTTCGTGGTGATACTCATGCTGGGCGCGCTGTTTTCGGGCCTGCTGTACAGCGCCATCCCTTCTATCAAGCCGTACATGCTCGCCGTAGGCGCGCTGTACATGCTGTACCTCGCGTATAAAACGCTCAAAAGCGCCTGGCATCCGCATGAAGAGGAAATCAACGGTCGCACCGGCTTTCTATGGGGTGCCATGCTGCAGTTTATCAATCCCAAGGGCGTGCTGTACAGCATCACCGTCATGTCCGCGTATATACTGCCCTACTGGCAGGCCCCGCCCACCCTCGTGCTGATTTCTATCGCGCTCGGCGTCGTCTGCATCGCCAGCACCGTCTGCTGGGCGCTGTTCGGCTCCGCTTTCAAGGCGCTGTTCTCCGCCCACGCCAAGGCCGTCGGCGTAGTCATGACGCTGTTGCTGGTGTATTGCGCGGTGTCGCTATT
>JAEWWD010000287.1 GCA_023396535.1 Bacillota bacterium | reverse complement strand
GTATATTGATGAATACGCTGACGATGGTCTGGTTGAAATAGTCGCCCAGCGTGGTAAGCCCGTCCTTCGCGAACGCCTCGCGGGCGATGTTTTCCGTAATGCGCGCGCCCATGGGCAAAGGGAGCTGCGCTTTTTCCATGACGCCGGAAATCTGCTCGGAACTCAGCGATGAAATTGCCGTGCGCGAAAGCTCCACATCGCCCACCAGTTCCGCGCCCTCGGCATAATAGAGCACTGCGGAATATAAATCCGCGCTGTGCTTAACGGCATTCTCCAGCAGCGGCCGCGCAAGCAGCGCCACCCCGCACGATATCGTATACGCAACCAGCGAGAATAGCGTGTTCATAAACCCGCGATACCAGCCCGAGAGCAGGAAAAACGCGAACAGCGCCAGCACGGCGATATCCAGCAGATTCACGCAGAACACCTTCTTTCAGGCGGTACCACCGCCAACACGGAGCATGCATTGAGGGCTCCGCCCCCAAACTCCCGCTTAGGGCCGTAACGCCCTAAGAACCCAATCCGGAAACGCCCGGTGTGCGTTTCCGGGGAAACTCAATGAAAAGCAATTCTGCCCCGAGCGAGGGGCACAGCTCTCAACAAACTCACGCCACCTTCACGGTATAGAACTTATCGCCGGAGCGAAGCAGCAGAGTTGTGGAATCGAGCTTTTTCGCTTCCTCCACGCTGATGGCGACGGAGCGCTCACTCGCGATTTTGCCGTCCGAGCCGTATACGGCAAAGCCGTGTTCCGTGACCGCGACAAGCTTGCCATCCATCACGAACGCGCCGACGGTGCCGGCGGGAAGCTGCAGCAGCCGCTGCGTGGTGCCCGCCACGTCCGCGTCCTTGAGCGTGAGCAGCTTGACGGTGCCGGGCTTTTCCGCGCTGCGCGGCCGGAGCAGGAACATGGGGGAGGACGCGCTTTCAAAATCCATTACGTCCCAGCCGTACACGGTTTCACGGTAGCTCTCCCGGTTACCGGTGAGCGAATAGCGGATGATCTGGTTGGTGCCCACGGCAAATATGCCGTTTGCAGTAAAATAGATATCCTCTATCAGTTGATTCTGTACCTGCATGACCCCGCTGGTGGCGGCGTGCGTCATATCGTATACGGCAATGGTGGAGAGCGGCGTGCCGCTGTCCAGCGACAGCGTGAGCACGTACAGGTATTCGCTGCCGGCGGTATAAAACCCGAAATCCTCTATGAACTTGCCGCCGCTTTCTATTTGATCCTTCTGCGCGCCCGTTTTGTCGAACACCTGCACGGTCTCCGCGCCGGAGACATCCGTGCGCAGCGCCGCGACGTATTGGGCGCCGCAATCCACATACAGAAGCTGGCCGGTAAACTCCACCGGGTAGCTTGCACCCACGATCTTGAGCGCGGCGGAGTTGTACAGCGCGTGCAGCGTGGAGCTGCCGCACAGCGTGACGCCCTCGCCGGTGACGGGGGCGTAATAATCGTTCTTCTCGTTATACAGATCGTCGTAATACAGCGTGCCGTTCTGGATATACAAAAAGCCCGCGCCGGTAAAGCAGCGCTTGTCTGCGTTTGTAAAGCGCATTTCCGTTAACGGCGCTTCGCTAACGGTGCTTTTGTGCAGCATCAGCACAACCGCCACGACGCCCGCGACGACGACGGCAAGCAGCCCGAATACGAGCAGGAGACGCAGTATCATCCTGCGCTTGCCCTTCGCGGTGCGGCGCTTACGATATTCCATGCCCCGTCTCCTTTGCAAAGGGGAAAGTGCGCATACGCGCGGCGGGCCGCGCATAAGCTCTTGCCCCCGCAAGTGTGGTACTTTATTTTATCAAAACAAGCGTTGGAATGCAAACTGTCGCCCTGCGACGGGATTCATCGGCATTGCCGCCCCGCTTGTTCCTCATAAAAAAGGGGGGCGAAGCGCGCCCCATTTTTGTGTTACTCGACTATCCCCCAAGCGGCAAAGCCGCTTGGGTATGGGTTCCGAGAGCGGTCGGCCCTTGGCGGGTTACAGGCGTAACCCCCCTGCCGCTACATCTCGTAATGCGCGAGCACCTGAGCGGCGACGGATTCCTTGGTGGTGCGCAGATCCATGGCCTGCTTGAGCAGGTAACGGTGCGCCTGCGCCTCGGACATCCCCGCGCGTTCCATGAGCACGAACTTGGCGCGGTCGGTCAGGCGCTGCTGCTCCAGCCTTCGCTCCAGCGCGCGCTTTTGCAGCAGCAGCGCGTTGAGCCGCGTATGCGAGGCAAGCGCCTGACGCACGGTACGTATAAGACCGGCCCGCATCATGGGCTTGGCGACGCAGAAAACGCCCTGGGTTTCCACGCGCTCAGCGACTTCGTCGCAAAGTTCCGCCTTAATGAGCATCACGACGCCGGCAGCGGTATTGACGGCGGCGTCGGTAGCGAGTTCGTGTCCGAATTCATCCGACAGCGGCGTATTGATGACCACCAGCGCATATTCTCCCTCGAGCAGTTCCCGCCGCGCCTGCGCGCCGCTTTGCGCGCTCACCAGGTCGTTGGTCATATCGCCAAGCATTTCCTGCAGCAGCTCGGCGCCCTTCACGGTGCTCGATACCAGCAATACTCTATCCGTGATCATCACCCCCCCGCGATAAACTATCACGTGCTTGCATACAAATCCCCCTCCGCAGGCGCGGCATAAAAAGGCTTTGCGCCCGCCGCGCTCTCTGCGCTAGATATCGAACAGCGCATCTTCCAGCGGCGGCAGGGCGGGGGGCTCGTACGAATCCGCCTTGCACTGGATAGCGAACAGTTGGCGCATGACTTGCTCGGGTAACATGGATTTTATAAACTCGCTCTGCTGCGCTGCCTGCACGGCTTCGAGCAGGTTGCCGGGCAGCCTGCGGCAGCCCGCGGCCTCGGCGGCGGCGGCAGCGGAAGAATACGTAAGGTCGATATCCGTGCGCGGGGGCAGCTCGAGCTTCTGCTCGATACCTTCAAGGCCTGCGTTGATGAGCAGCGCGAACGCGAGGTAAGGGTTGGCGGCCGGATCGGGCGCGCGCAGCTCCATACGGGCGCTCTCGCGCTCCGCCGCGGGGATTCTGATCCACTGCGAGCGGTTCTGGTGCGACCAGCTCACAAACCCGGGCGCCTCCATTTTGCCCAGGCGTTCGTAGGAGTTGGGCATGGGGTTCAATATAGCCGTCATTTCGGCCGCGCGCCGGAATATTCCGGAAAGGAAGCTGTCCGCTTCGGAAGCGAGCGCGCCGCGCACGGAAAACAGGTTGTCGCCGCCCGAAAGCAGGCTGATATTCACGTGCAGGCCGTTGCCTATTACGCCGGGAATGGGCTTGGGCAGGAAGGAAGCGAACAGGCCGTTTTTATACGCGATGGTGCGTATGACCTGCTTGAGCGTAAGGAGATTGTCGGCCGTGCGCAGCGCTGTGGCGTATTTCAATACGATCTCGTTCTGGCCCGGGCCCGATTCATGGTGCGAGCTCTCCACGCCTATGCCCATGCTTTCAAGATTAAGGCAAATTTCCCGGCGCACGTTCTCGCCGCGATCGCGCGGAGCTAAATCGAGATAGCCCGCGTTGTCATGCGGCGTACGCGAGGGACTGCCGTCCGCGTCCAGATTGAACAGATAAAACTCCACCTCCACGCCGATCTGGCAGGAGAAGCCCATGCCCTGCGCGCGAAGCACGGCGTTCCGCAGTATGCCGCGGGAGTTTCCGGCAAACGGCCTTCCGCCGGGGTATTCGATATCGCAGATCAGCCGCGCGACGCGCCCCTGCTGGGGACGCCACGGCAAAAGGGCGAGCGTGTTGGGATCCGGCCGCAACAACAGATCCGACTCGGCGATGTGCAGCAGACCCGGCACGGCGGACGCATCGAAGGAGACACCCTCCGTCAGCGCGCGCTGCAGCTCGGTAGACTGCAGCGAAATGTTTCTGCCCCGCCCAAACAAGTCGCAAAACACCAGCCGGACGAATTTAACGTCGTTTTCCTCCACGAAGGACAGAACCTCTTCGGTTGTATACGCCATGCGGCACCTCCTAGCTTGATGCAAACAACGGTTCCTCTGGATATGAACAGGGTTTGCAGGAAACCCTGCGAAAATCTTACAATTTCATCCATAATTCGGGGGTTATATACAGGCCCTCCGCTCATGCACACCGGATGTGCACGGACAACCCCCCATTTACGGGCATCGGTGGATAACTCTGTGCATAATGTTCATAACTCCTGTGCAAAACTTTCTGAAAGTGCGCGCTTCGCGCCTTTCACGCCGGGGAGATTAGAAAAATATCCGTTCGATTGCACAGTATTTTCCATCGAATAAAGAGTCGACGCTTCTATAAATGTCTGGACTGAATGCTTACGCGAGCGGGCTGCGCTTGGGCATGACGGGGCAGCTCCAGCGCAGCAGTTCGCCGCCGTGAGGTTCCGCCACGCGGATAGCGCGGGTGGTCAGTTGATCCACGTCATGCTTGGCCAGCGCGCTCAGCGCGTGCACGGTCAGTACATGGGGAAGATCCAGCTCGGGCCGGAACTGCGGCTCGCCAATGGCGAACCCGCTTTGGCGGGCCTGCTCCTGGAACAGAACCCGCGTCTGTTCGCTGGGGAAGCCAAGCGTGAACGTCAACCTGCGCACGGTCGTCAACCCGTCGCCGGATTTTCTCAGGCGCTCGATCATTTCCTCGTTGAGCGTAGTCTGGTATTTCGCGGCATCGGGCAGCAGCAGCGCGTGGTAGCTCAGCCAATCGGGCTCCTGCGCGGTGCCGGGGGAGACTAAGAGCAGCTTTTCCCGCCGAACGGCGTCGCGCACGGCGTCCGCCGCGTCCTCGCCGTCCTGTACATAAAAATATAATTGGCGCAGCGCGTCCATGTCGATTGACCCGACGTACTTCGCCTCCGGCAATGCGCGCACGATGCGCTTTTGAATTTTGTCCGCGCGCCGCAGCATACGCGGCGTGAACTCCTTTACCTGCGCGTCGCGCGGGGAAATGGCGCAGTACAGCAGCGTTTCATACCCGGCAACCGGCTCCTCGTACCCCGTATCCACGGTGAAAAGCGCACTTGTGCCGCGCACATCCCATTCATAGCTGAACCAGTTGTCGTTCCCGGGCTTTGCCATGCGTCGCCGTATCGCTCCTCTCTTACAAGAATTTATTGTACCAATACCTGTGCATAAATGCAAATGAACAATATTTGATAATTATCATGTTTTGTTCGGGGGTATGCAGGCATGTCTTTTTTTGCGTTCGCTCCTTATTAGTATTCGCGAATTTTTAAAAATCCCTTCCATGATTCTTTCTATGTTTATAAGAAATACCATTTTATCGTTATCTGCGGGATAAAACCAGTATCGCCGCCCGCGGGCGGCGACAAATACTTTTTTTATTTTGAAAGCGGGAGAGCTCTCGCAGTTCGCAATAGTCGTGAATCGTCGCGGCAAAGCCGCTTCCTCTCGCTCCCTTGCGACGGCCGCAGCCTAGTGCCCGAAGGCGTCTCCCGCCGAGGGCCTTACTGGTCTTCCGCCGCGCTTGCTCTTCCACAGGAAGCGCGCGGCCCCGACTCCCCGCTCCCCCTGGGGTGGATTACAGTCCTTTGTTA
>JAEWWD010000275.1 GCA_023396535.1 Bacillota bacterium | reverse complement strand
GAAAACGGCTTGCCCAATGCGGAGGCGACCTCGCGGCACATGCCCACGATGCTCAGGCAGTCCGGGCGGTTGGCGGTCAGCTCGATGTCGAATATGACGTCGTCCATGTCCAGCGCTTTGGCGATGGGCTCGCCCGGCGCGTGTTCGCCCTGTATGTCTAAGAGGCCGTATACCTCGCTGCCGGGGTAGTCCGCGTCGGTCAGCCCCAGCTCCTTGCCGGAGCAGAGCATGCCCGCGCTTTCAATGCCGCGCATGACGGTGGGCTGTATTTCAATGCCGCCGGGCAGTTTCGCGCCGGGCAGCGCCACGGGCGCGAGCATGCCCTCGTATACGTTGGGCGCGCCGCACACGATGGCGCGCTGTGCGCCTTCGCCCGCGTCCACCGCACAAACATGCAGCTTTTCCGCGTTGGGGTGCTGTTCTACTTTGAGTACGCGGCCGACCACCACGCCGGAAACCTCCGGCAGTTCGGGCAGTATGTCCGCCACCTCGAAGCCGCGCCACATCATTTTCTCCACGAACTCCTCGTGGGTCACATCGTAGTCGATATATTCCTTCAGCCATTTCAGGGGAAGTTTCATATGTGTTACCTCCTTGCTCAAAACGAGGGTCATTTCAGAATTAATATAATGAATAATGAATAATGAACAATTCAGGCGGAAATCCCAACGGGATTTCTTTTTATTTGTTCAGAAAAATCCCAGAGGGATTTTATCCGCAATTATTACTTATTAACTATTCACTATTCATTTTTTTAGCGGCTTCAGAACTGGCGCAGGAACCGCGCGTCGTTCTCATACTGCAGCCGGATATCCGTGATGCCGTATTTGAGGCTGGCCACGCGGTCCACGCCCAGGCCGAACGCGAACGCTTTCCATTCGCGCGGGTCGAGGCCGCAGTTCTCGATTTCGTGCGGGTTGGTCACGCCGCTGCCCAGTATTTCGAGCCAGCCCGTGCCTTTGCACAGTCTGCAGCCCTTGCCGCCGCAGATGGTGCAGGAAATGTCCAACTCCGCCGACGGCTCCGTGAACGGGAAGTAGCTGGGGCGGAAACGCGTTTTCACATGCTCGCCGAATACGGCGTGCACGAATGTCTCCAGCGTGCCCTTGAGGTCCGCGAGTGTGACGTTACGGTCCACGACCAGCCCCTCCATCTGCATGAATATGGGGGAATGGCTCGCGTCCACCTCGTCCACGCGGAAGCAGCGGCCGGGGATGACCACCCGAAACGGCGGCTTGAGCGTGAGCAGCGCGCGCGGCTCGCAGTTGGTGGTGTGGGTCCTGAGCACCACGCGGTCGTTGATGTAGAAGGTATCCTGCGTATCCCGCGCCGGGTGGTCCGGCGGCATGTTGGGCAGCTCGAAATTGTACAGGTCGAGGTCCACTTCGGGGCCGTCGAACGTCATGAAGCCCATGCCGATGAGCGCGTCGCGGATATCGCGGTACGCCTGCGTCATGGGGTGAAGCCTGCCGCGCGGCAAAATGCGCTTGCCCGGTTCGGTGATGTCCACTGTTTCGCGCAGGAAACGCGCCGCCTTTTCCTCTTCGTGAATGCGCGCGCGTTTTTCCTCGATGGCCGCTTCCAGCTCGCGCTTGAGCTTGTTGGCTTCCTGGCCAAGCTGCGCGCGCACATCCTTGTGCAGCTTGCCCATCGTGCGCAGTATTTCCGTAAGCGAACCGCTGCGGCCGAGCACGCTGACATTGAGCGCCTCGATATCCGCCTCGTCTTTTGCCGCACAGAGACGATCGAACGCCTCGCGGCCTATTTTTTCAAGATTCTCCAGCATAACTGCCTCCTTATTGCGCCCGTCGCGGCGCACATGTATTTAAGAAGAATAATCGATGACATAAAAAAAACGCCCGCCCTCATAGGGACGATGCGTACGGCTCGTGGTACCACCCTGTTTCGCCCCGCGATAAACGGAGCCTTTGTCGCTGTAACGGGCTTACCCGCCGCCGACTACGCACCCAGAACAGGGCTTCACCGGGGCTGCTCAGGAGAGAAAGGGCGTATCCTGTCGCGCATGCGCCGCTTTCAGCACGGGTTTCCCCGGCGGCGTTCTCTTTTCATGCGGACTTAGGTAACTTTTCGGCGTTACCGAGGCAGCCCGGCACCTTCATCGCAGGTATTTGCAAGCTATTTTAGCACAGCCAATCAGAAAAACGCAAGTATTTTGGCTTTAATTTGCTTATATTTCGCTTCGATATGATACAATAGATGCAAATTGCAGACGGAGGCTGTTATGGATCAGTTGCGCGAAAGCATACTTATGCCAAACGATGAACTGACAAGGGATATACCGCCCATACTGCCCGACGCGCGCAATTGCGTCGATGGCCTGACGTTGCTGTCCGCCCTCAGGGAGGAAAGCGCGGCCGCCGCGTTTTTTGATCCACAGTACCGCGGCGTGCTGGATAAGCTTTGCTATGGCAACGAGGGCGTGCAGCGCGGGCAGGGGAGGGCGCGGCTGCCTCAGATGGCGGAGGGAGATATCTGCGCGTTCCTGCTGGGGCTGGACAGGGCGCTCCAAAAAAGCGGGCACCTGTTTTTATGGGTGGATAAATTCCACCTCTGCGAGGGCGTGCCGCCATGGCTTACGGGTACGCAGCTTGAAATCGTGGATATGATCGTGTGGGATAAGCAGCGCATCGGCATGGGCTACCGCACGCGGCGCTCGTCGGAATACCTCGTCGTGCTGCAGAAGCGCCCCAAGAAGGCGCGGCATGCCTGGAACGATCATACGATCCCCGACGTGTGGGCCGAGCGCGCGCAAAAAGTACACCCGCACGCAAAGCCTGTGGAACTGCAAAGGCGGCTCATACTCGCCGTTACCGAGCCGGGGGATTGGGTGATCGACCCGGCGGCGGGCAGTTATTCCGTACTGGCCGCCTGCGAGGCCGCGGGACGGCGGTTTTTGGGCGGAGACCTGTTGGGCTAGGCGCTTCGCGCCAGCCCAACAATGAACAATTAACAATGTAAAATGAACAATGGTGGTTGAAATTTCCTGCCGGGAATTTCTTTGATTATGGGAGAGGACACAAAGCACATAATATAAAAAGGAATTCCCCAAGGGGAATTCCTTCATTCATTGTTAATTGTTCATTCTGCATTGTTCATTTTGTTTGAGCGCTTTGCGCTCAAACAATCTCCCCGTACACCTCGAATGTTGCGGCGTCCACGGCGTACTTTTTCGCGGTATCCTCGTCCGCGCCCAACGATACGACATACAGCGCCATGCTCTGCACCTCGGCGGGGTCGCCGGAGAGCGTGCGCAGCGTAAATTCGGCATTTTCCACCAGCAAGGCGTCTGCATAGACGGTCTTGGCGTCGGCGTCGCGCCCGGCCGCCAGCAGCGCGGCGCGCACGGCTTCTATGGCGGAGGCCGAAGCGTCGTCCGCAGCAATGCCGTACAGGCTGCGGGTTCCGTTGTCCGCCGTATCCTGCGAAGCCGCGCCTGTGCCTCCGGCGGTGTCTTCGGGCGCCTGCATTGTTCCAAGCTGCGGTTCTATTGCCGCCGGCGCCTCCGTTGCGGCGGGCATGGCCGCGGGCGATTCCGGCATGGCCGCGGGCGCGGGCAGGGAAAGTATATCCGCCTGCTCCGCCGCCGCGGAATTCTTGGCGGCTTCCGGCGCGCTTGCGGCGTAACGCTCCTGCGGGGCGGCCTGGTCCGTCATGTTGGAGCGGGAAAGCATATCGCGCGCGCTCAGGAGCAGCAGCAAAGCCGCGGCGGCCGAGGCAAAGCCTATGGTCAGCCTGCGTATGCGCGCCTTTTTGTCGCGGCGGGCGGAAAGTTCGTCGGCAGGTTCAGGCGCGTCGGGATATTCCCCTTCCCGTACTTTTTTGAGCAGGTCCTGTTTGATATCGTCCAGCTTCAGGGCGGCGTTCTGCTGCCGCGCTACGTCGCGCAGCAATGCGTCTATATTCAGCTTTTCGTTATCGCGCATACAGCTCGCCTCCTTTTTGCAGTTCTTTTTTGAGCATTTCGCGACCCCGCGACATGCGGGATTTGAGCGTGCCTTCGCTCATGTCGAGTATTTTCGCAATTTGGTGATAATCCATCTCGGCGAAATAGTACAGGTACAGCGGCTCCCGGTATTTCTCCGGCAGCGCGTCAAGATGCCGTTTCACGGCGGCGCTGGTTTCGTTTTGTTCCGCCTGCGCCTCGGGGCCCAGGGCTGAATCGGGTTCCAGCACGCCGGCGTCCTCCGTCGGCACGGTACGCTTGTTCCTGCGCAGCATGTCGATGCTGTTGTTCACCGCGCTGCGGTAAAGCCACGCGCGGCGCTGTTCACTCGTCATTCCCGCAAGCGCCTCCAGATGGCGATACGCGTTTAAAAACACGTTCTGCACTGCGTCCGCCGCCGCCTGCTCATCGCGGGATACGCCGTATGCCGCCCAGTATACGGTTTTGGCGTGCGCTTCGTACAGCGCTTCCAGGCTTTCTGTGCTCATACGCCTGCCGCGCGGCGCTATTCGCGCCCGCGCCCCCTTTCCGTCCTTTACCCGAATGGCACACTCGGGCATTCTGCAAGGAATACTGTGCAGCCGCGGCCGCACAATCCATATGCATACACGCCACTATCATATCAGCATACGGGCGCTTTTGCAAATATGGACGGAAGGGGTAAGCGAACCGTCAAAGCTGGTTGACCACGCCGGTGAACAGCACCTGCGCGCCCGCATCGGGCGTCCACTGGTGCAGCACGAAGACGAACGGCCGGTCGGCTATCATGGAGAAGGGCTCGGTGGGCAAAGCCAGCGAGGTGCGGCTCATGATCTGCACCGTCACAGCGGCGGCTGTCGTGCCCTTTTCATCCACCTTAATGGTGGCCTGGTGCAGGCTGGAGGAAATAAACAGGTCTTCGCTGTCCGCAAGGCCGGTAATGGGCGGGTTCGCGCTGTCGAACAGCGGCACGCCCAGGCTCGTGAGCGCGTCGGTCAGCTCAAAATCGGAGTTCACCTCAAACCGGGGCAGCAGCAGCTTGCCCGTCTGTTCGGACATGCCGTCCAGTATTGCGGCAAAGCGGCCGGCGGTCAGGCCGGAAAGCAGGGCATCCGCGTCGCCGTCGCGGGGCAGCAGTATGGTCAGTACCGCGCCGGTTTTGAACTGCAGATTCACCGCCTGCAGCTTGTCGTCCTCATAATACGGTATCCCGTCCCCCTCGCGCAGCATGAAGGGCGCCTGCACGTCGCTTGTTGCGCCGTGGAACGTCATATCCTCCGTTTTGCCTTCATCGAATTCCAGCACCCAGCGGTCCGAGAAGTAAATGGCGTTGGCGATGGCGGCCACGGCGTCCGGGGGAAGTTCCTTCACGATATCGGTAATGAGCCCGTTCGTGTGCTCGCTTGCCCAGTCGTTTATGGCCTTAATTGCGTCGCCGTTCGTGAAATCCACGTTCATGGCCGCGCCGCGGTAATAATCCAGGAACGTCTGCGCAAACTCCTTATTGAGGGTAACGGTGTTATCCACGAATACGGCGTTCGCGATGGCGAGCGGATCGTGCACCTCGCTGCCCTCGTTGTTGGTCAGCGTAAAGAGCATTTGCGCCACGGAGTCGTTGATGTCCTGCACGGATACGCCCTTTAAGTCCAGCGAAGTCAGAAGCTGCTCCAGCGCGTTCCCGCCGGTGGCGTTTGCAAGCGCTGCGAGCGTCATCCATACCGAGAACGGCGAAAGCACCATGTTTTCACCTTTTTTTGAAAGCGCCGCGGACAGGCGGAACGCGAAATCGTTCGCGCCCGCGCCGACGCCGGAGGCGTTCGCCGTGTTGTAATCGGGCGTGGGCAGGGGTTTGGCGGTTTCAAGCGCGGGCATGGAAAGCGGCTTCGCCAAAGCAGGCGCGGCGGGCGTATCCGTCTGCGCGGGCGAGGCGGAAGGCTTTATGCCTGGCTGTGTTGTACAGCCCGCCATGGACGCGAGCAGCAGCAGGGCAAGCGCGCCCGCGATGATTTTTTTAATCGGCTTCATATATCAATCCTCCTTGGTTGCGGGTACGGTTAGCTTTCCTCCCATCGTACAATCCATATACGTAGAAGGCCGCGCCGCGGTTCCCTTTAGCAAGAAAAAGATTATAGTTCCATTGGTTGGGGTATACTATGCGCGAACAACAGCGGGTAAACCCGCGGCGTGGGATTGCCCGCGCGCCAAATGCAAAAGGAGGAACAATATGAAACGCATCGTATGCATAGGTATCGCGCTGCTGCTGCTTTTGGCCGCGGCAGGGTGTGCCCCCACTACGCCCGCTCCGACGGCGTCCCCAATCGTAACGGCCGGGGTCCCGTCTCCTGCGGCATCCATACTGCCGGCCACCTCGCCGGATAACCTGGGCGGTACCGGAACCGGCGGCAACGCGGGCGGCACCGGAGTGGCCATTCCCAATTTCGCCGAGGGCACCGAGGTGCTGGAGGCGGATGTACCGGAGATAAAAACGGCTCTGCAAGAGAAGTATGAGGGCGCTACCATCACCCGCATCACGCACGGCCTGCAGGGCACGCAGCAGGTCTACGTGGTGGAATACACCACGCAGGATGGCAAGGTGGAAACCGCCTATATCGCGCCGGGCGGCGAATTCATAACCCCCACGGGCGGCGTCAACGGTACCAACGGCACCTCTACGGCCAATCCCGCGGGGCAGGCCTCTCCGGGGGCTGCGAACTCTCCGGGGGCGGCGACCTCTCCGGGGGCGGCGACTTCCCCCGCCGCGTAACGCTAACGCTTACAACATCAAAACCGCCGGCATATGCCGGCGGTTTTTTTACGACTACTCTCCGGAGGCTGGACAAGCCTGCGGTTTTCAATAATGTTATTCCAATGAAATGCCGCAGGCATTTCTTCCTTCATTATTCATTTTTCATTCTGCATTGTTCATTGCAGTGTTACTGTCCTGCCATTCCTTGATCAGCCGCGCGATATCGCTTTCGAACACCAGCTTGTCGCTGTCCGGTATATCCTGCACGCCCGCGTCCACAAGGCACAGCGGCGGGAACAGCACGCACCACCAGTTCTTCCCTTCGGCGGTGCCCAGTTCCACGCGCAGCGCCTCGTATTCTCCGGCGGGGAATACCGTGTCGCCATAGGTGCGCTCCGGGAATTCCATCACGCCCAGCCGAAGCTGCGCACCGTAGCTGCAGCCCTGCTCCTGCAGCACCTGATACACGGTCTCCAGCACGCCGCTGCCGTCATTGAGCAGCACCTGTTCCGCTTCGTCCTTGCTCTGTGCCGGGGCGAAGCGCTGTATCAGCGCGTCGCGCACCAGATACTTCACCCGCTGGTCCTCGTCTGAGTCGCTGTTGGCCACGACGTGCAGCCGCAGTATGCCCGGCGCGCCGCCGCTTAAAAGCGCCTCGGTGTCGGCGCTCGCGGCGAACGCGCCCGTGCACAGCAGGTGCGGCGAGGCGGCCTCAAACAGGAATATCGTGAACAGTGCGACCGAAAGCAACAATCCGGCCTTTCGTGTGATACGCATATCATTCCTCCTATGCATGGCATAAATGAATTATGCACAGGGGAGGGATGTTTTAGACACACAGCCGGTGAAAAACAGCAAAAACCCCGCTTTGTGCAAAGCGGGGCGGTACCTCGGTATTTTAGCGGGATATGCGCTTGAGCGACACCGACCAGGCGGACATGCGCTTTCCGTTGTGGAAGGCCGCGCCGACGGCGTCGTATTCGTCCTCATCGATCTGCGTGAGCGTTTCCGTGCCGGAATACTCGCCCGAGTACAAGGACAGAACAGAATCCCCCACCAGTTCAAACACGCCGTTCAGCGTCCCCAGCGCGGGGTTGTGGGACTCCCATTTGAGCGTATACGGCGAGCCCGTTTCCGCAATGCTGTACTTGTTGGTAAAGCGCGTCGGATTGTTTGGAAAGGCTACTTCCATATAGCCGTCCAGCGTCCAGTCCGTCTCGTCGCGTTTGGCTTCGCATCGTCCGGTAACGCCATAGGCCGCGCCTGTTTCGTCGTAGTATGTTCCTGAAGCTTTCCAGACCGAACCGTCGTCAAAATAGGTATGATGCATGTTCGCCCTCCTGCAGTTTGGGTGCCTTTATGAAAGCTTTTTATGTCCGATCATAAGACGGCGCAGCGATTCCTCGCGCCCTAAAAGGAACGCAATCTCAATGGCGCCGCCGGGTGTGACGGCCTTGCCCGCGAGCGCGATGCGCACCGGCCACAGCAATGTGCCGTTCTTCATGCCCTGTTCGGCGGCCATGCCGATGAGGGTATCGTGCAGCGCCTGCTCCGTCCAGTCAGGGAGAGCCGTGAGCGCCGGAATGACCATATTCAGCACAGAGAGGGAAACCTCTGCGTCCGTCTTGGATTTTTTGTTGGTAAAGAGTTCCGTATCGTAACCCTCGTCCAGCGCGCTTAAAAAATCCACCATGCCGGGAATCTGCGTGAATACCTCCACGCGCGGCTGGAGTATGCGGCAGAGTACGTCCGTATCCATATGCGCGATGCCAGCCTGCGCATAATAGGGCTGCGCGTGCCCGGTGAACGCATCAGAAGGCAGTGCGCGGATATACTCCGCGTTGAGCCAGGTCAGTTTGTTCGGGTCGAATATGGCGGGGGATTTGCTCATGCCCGCGATATCGAACGCGTCGATGAGCTCGTCGAGCGAGAACATCTCCCTGTCGTCGCCGGGGCTCCAGCCTAGAAGCGCGATATAGTTGAGAACAGCTTCCTTCAGGTAACCCTTCGCGAGCAGATCCTGAAACGATGCGTCGCCCGTGCGCTTAGATAGCTTATGCTGCGCATCCTTCATGATGGGCGGCATGTGGATGTACTGCGGTATCTCCCAGCCAAACGACTGGTACAGCAGGTCGTATTTCGGCGTGGAGGAAAGGTATTCCATGCCGCGCATGACGTGCGTGATTGCCATGAGGTGGTCGTCCACCACATTCGCGAAATTGTAGGTGGGCATGCCGTCCGCCTTGATGAGCACGTTATCGTCGAGCGTGTTGTTCTCCACCGTGATGGAGCCGAATAAAAGGTCGCGGAACGTGGTGGAGCCTTCCTGCGGCACGTTCTGACGGATGACGTAGGGGATATCTTCGTCGATTTTGGCCTGAATCTCATCCGCGCTCAGATGCAGGCAGTGCTTGTCGTATTTGAATGTTTCGCCGCGCGCCGAGGCCTCGGCCCGGCGCTCTTCCAGCTCTTCCCTGGTGCAGAAGCAGCGGTAGGCGTGGCCGGTTTGTATGAGCCGCTCGGCGTAGGGCAGGTAGAGCGCCTTGCGCTCGCTCTGCACATAGGGGCCGAAG
The DNA here is from genome assembly GCA_023396535.1 of Bacillota bacterium. GTDB lineage: Bacteria > Bacillota > Clostridia > Christensenellales > CAG-138 > JAEWWD01. Next base: position 1,626 of record JAEWWD010000275.1, on the reverse strand, counting down.
TCGCCGCCGATATCCGGGCCTTCGTCCCAGTCCATGCCTACGCTTTTAAGCGTGTCGTAGATCACTTCCACGGCGCCTTCGACATAGCGCTCCTGATCGGTATCCTCAATGCGGAGCAGGAACGCGCCTTTGTTTTTGCGCGCGAACAGGTACGCGTACAGCGCGGAGCGCAGGTTGCCTATGTGCATGTAGCCGGTGGGGCTGGGTGCGAAACGGGTTCGGATCATGCGGGAATCTCCTTTGATTTGTTGCTATGGACGAGAGAATTAATAATTAATAATGAACAATTAATAGTTTTGGATAAAATCCCGGCGGGATTTTTCTGAAACAAACGAAAGTGACGGGCATATTCAAAGAAATTCCAGAGGAATTTCCGCCTGAATTATTCATTATTAACTATTCATTATTCATTTATATCGGCCCTTTGGCCGATTAGCCTTTCCAGCTATCCTTGAGTTCCACAATCCTGTTGAACACGGGCTTCTCGGGCGTATGGTCGTAATCCGCGCAGAAATAGCCCACGCGCATAAACTGGAATTTGTCGCCGGGCTTCACGTTTTTCAAAAGCGGTTCGGCCTGCGCCGTTTTGACGGCGAGGCTGTCGGGGTTGAGGTTATCCAAAAACTCGTCCTTGTCCGCTACGTCCGTGGTCAGAAGCTGCTCGTACAGCCGCACTTCGGCGGGCACGGCGTCGTCCGCGTTCACCCAGTGCAGCGTGCCCTTGACCTTGCGGGACTGCTCGCCGCTTTTGCTTTCGGGGTCGTAGGTACAGCGGATCAGCGTGATATTGCCCGCTTCGTCCTTTTCAAAGCCCGTGCAGCGCACGATGTACGCAGCTTTGAGGCGCACCTCGCCGTCCGGCTGCAGGCGGAAGAACTTCTTGGGCGGGTTTTCCATGAAATCCTCGCGCTCGATGTACAGCTCGCGCCCGAAGCGCAGCGTGCGCGTACCCATGCTTTCGTCGTTCGGGTGGTATTCGAGCTCGATGTCCTCGGTTTTGCCCTCCGGCCAGTTTTCGATGACGAGCTTCACAGGGTCCAGCACGGCCATCACGCGCGGCGCGCTCGCGTTGAGGTCCTCGCGCACGCAGTGCTCCAGCATGGCGGTGTCCACGACGGAGTCGGCCTTGGCCACGCCCACGCGATTAAGAAAATCGCGTATGGCCTCCGGCGTGTAGCCACGCCGCTTTAAGCCGCACAGCGTGGGCATGCGCGGGTCGTCCCAGCCGCTGACATATCCCTTTTCCACCAGCATGCGCAGATAGCGTTTGGACATGATGGTGTTGGTCAGGTTCAGCCGCGCGAATTCTATCTGCCGGGGCTTGGGGTCGAACTCGCACTGCTCCACCACCCAGTCGTAGAGCGGGCGGTGAATTTCATATTCCAGCGAGCACAGCGAATGCGTCACGCCCTCAATCGCGTCCTGTATGGGGTGCGCGAAGTCGTACATGGGGTAGATGCACCATTTGTCCCCCGTGTGGTGGTGGGTGGCGTGGATAATGCGGTACATGGCCGGGTCGCGCAGGTTGATGTTGGGGGAGGCCATGTCTATTTTGGCGCGCAGCGTTCGGCTGCCGTCGGGGAATTCGCCGTTCTTCATGCGCTCGAACAGGCCGAGGTTTTCCTC
>JAEWWD010000078.1 GCA_023396535.1 Bacillota bacterium | reverse complement strand
TACGTAGTGTAAACATGCGCCTGTTTGGCGGGGGTGGTGGCGGTGGCGGCGGTGGTGGCGGTGGCGGTTATATGGCCACTGGCGTATTTGATATTATCCCTGGTACGCAGTACAGTATAATTATAGGTGCGGGTGGTACAGGAGGCTCTTCAGGCGGTACGGCCGGCGGCGTCACATCATTTGGAGCACTGTTATCTGCATCCGGTGGTAGTGGTGGTGCTGCAAATGCTGGCGGCACTGGTGGCAGTGGTGGCGGTGGTAAATCTGCTGCGGGTGGAAACGGAACATCATTCGGCGGCGGTGGCGCTGGTGGCAACGCCATTGGTGGAAGTGGTGGACAATGGGGTGGCGGCGGTGGCGCTAATTCACTGGCGAATAGAGGTTTAGGCGGTCTCTATGGCGGTAATGGCGGATATACAAGTACGAATGGTAGCGCCGGCACAAATACTACTACACTGGATGTAGAATTTCAAGGTTCTGGTACAGGCGGCATTAGTAATTCAAGAATAGGTGGTGGCGGCGGCGGCTACGGCGGCAACGGTGGTAACGCTGGCTCATCTGGCTTTCAAAATGGTGGTGGTGGTGGTGGTGGTGGTTACGGCGGTAACGGTGGTAACGGTGGTGCATTTAAATATAACGAAACTCCCGGTGGCAATGGCGGCGGTGGCGGCGGTGGCGGCTATGGTGGCAATGGCGGCAATGGTGGTAATGCTACTGAAGGCACACCTGGCGGCGGTGGCGGCGGTGGTGGCTATGGTAAAAATGTAGGCAATGGAGGCACGCCTACCGGCAATAATAACGGCGGGATTGCAGCAGGCGGTGGCGGTTCCAGTCCAAGTCCGAGTGTCTCTGCCGGATATGGCGGTAGCGGAATTTGCATTGTACAATATTGGATGTAAATAGGAAGGTGCTATTATGAAAGTAATACAGGTGCTTAATGGTTTCTGCCACTGGGACGCGACGACCAGGCATCCAACGCTGGAAAGTACAGTTGGCAAATACGCCCCCAACATAGTCTTTGTCGAAGCTCCGGACTATGTCTTTGAAAGCTGGGGCTTTGACGAGACACAAGAAGGCGATGCACGGTTTATTCAGCCAGAGCCTCCTGAACACTGACTGTATGACCCGGAGACAGGAACATTTTCCAGACCCGGACGACCCACCTGAAAACTGGATGTCTCCCGTGGAGCCGGAAGACGAAACCGCCGATATGCAGGAGGCGCTAAAATTTGAGTGTTGAGCCGGAGGAGGAATAGCATATGGGCAAATGGTTGGAAGCTGCCAGAAAGAAGGCGGAGGCAATAAATACCGCCGGCGCGATGCTCTCCGACGAGCAGGCATGTGGTGCCTGCTCTTTTTGTGCGAAGAAAACCACTGGCTGGGCCAGTGGTTCAAAAGAAGGCTCCTGCCGATAATGAAGACAGAAAAACTCCTTTTGCAAAAGGAGGTCATTCCGATGGAGAATGACAATAAAAGTCTATCCCACACGAAATGGAATTGCAAATACCATATAGTGTTTGCGCCGAAATACCGGAGGAAGGTGTTTTTCGGAGAAAAGCGGATGGAAATAGGGAAGAATTAAGAAAACTGTGCGAGTTGAAAGGAATAACGATTATAGAAGCAGAAATCTGTCTGGACCATGTGCATATGCTGCTGGAGATACCGCCAAAGGTGGCGGTATCAAGTTTTATGGGGTATTTGAAGGGGAAAAGCAGCTTAATGCTATATGAGCAATTCCCGGAATTGAAGTTTAAGTATCGAAACAGAGAATTCTGGTGCCGGGGATACTATGTAGATACGGCGGGCAAGAATGCGAAAAAGATACAGGAGTACATCCGGAAACAGGTAACCGAGGATCAAATGGGTGAGCAACTAACCATGTCCAAATAAGCCCGTTTACGGGCGGCAGGTAACAGGCCTACGCAAGTGTCAGGCCGTGCTAACGCCACGTGAGGCGTAGCTGGCATTCCAGGGTTATACCCGCATATGAAATACCCCCCCGCTTCGCCGGGGGATCATTATTATGCCGTGGAGCGCCACGGCCACGTACGCCGCGGGCGACCGCGTACGGAAGGACGGGCTCCTGTACCGCTGCCTGCAGGCGCATACGGCGCAGGCGGACTGGACGCCCGGCGCTGCCGTGTCGCTGTGGGTACGCATCGACGACCCCGCGGAGGAATGGCCGGCGTGGCGGCAGCCTACGGGCGCGACGGATGCGTACGCACTGGGCGCGAAGGTCAGCCACAACAACGCCCGCTGGGTCAGCGCCGTTTCCGGCAATGTGTGGGAACCGGGCGTATACGGCTGGACGGAGCAGCCATAGCACGGTACGCGTTCACATACGCATATATATTTTTCACAGACGGTGAAACCAATGTGCGGCTGCCGTCATACCATGCAGTAAAGGGGAATCGTCCTCCCGATCATACTACGATCGGCGGAGGACTTTTCAATATCGCGGCAGGGTGCCGCGCCTTCCCTTCCCCGCTTCGGAAAGCCGTCGGCGGGGTGAACCACAGAAAGGAGGCATATAGTGGATTATGTGACGGATGTCGGCCTTCTATGGCCGTACGGACGCAGCGAACGCGCGCTCACCGACCATATCCAGATACACCACACGGTGGGCGATTATTCTACCCCCGAACGATGGAAAGCCCTGCATGAGCGGCGCATCGAGGAAAACGGGTGGCGGGGGATCGAGTATTCCTTCGGCGTCAACACGCAGGGTGCGGTGTTTGACGGACGCGGGCTCGAATATAAGCACGGGGCCGTAAAAAACAGCCTGACGAAAAACGCGGACGGCATAGGCGCCGCGGATCGCTCCGTATCCATCGCCCTCATCGGCGATATGCGCGAAGCCGGGATGCCCACTGAAAAACAGTTGGCCGCGGCGATCCGCCTGACAAAGGATGTAATGGCCGTCTACAATCTTCCGGTATCCGCGGTACTGGGGCACAGGGAAGTTCCCTTGTCCGAGGGCGGCACATATCCCACCGCCTGCCCCGTCATCGATATGGATGCGTTTCGCAAGCTTGTCGCCGCTACAGAAGCGCCGGATCCGGAACCCGTCCTGCCCGCGCTGTACCAGTATGCCGGCGCGACGTTTGTCAACGTACGGACGGGGCCTGGCACCGCACACCCGGTGATAAGCCGTCTTTCTCGCTCAGGGCGCTGCATCGTGCTTGCGCTGAGCAACGATTGGGCAGAAATCATACTGCACGAACAAACCCCCATGATGCGCGGATGGTGCATCAGCAATTACTTACGGAGGATGACGTGAATATATGGATAATAACATGCAGGAGGTGCTGCAGACGCTAGCGCGCATCGATACCAAACTGGATACCGCGCTCGCGCAGATCTCGGACCATGAGGAGCGGCTGCGCGCGTTGGAAGGCCGCAGCGGCAAGCGCTGGGAAGCGCTGGTAGCGCAAATACTGTCGCTGCTGGTGGCGGCGGGCGTAGGCCTGCTGATCGGATCGCTGACATAGGCGCGTGTTGCGGATGAAAGCTCACCCCGTCTTTGCCGGAGGACAGCGGAAGCATACCGATCCTCCGGCAAGTCCCATGTTTTTTCAAGCGCTTATACCGCTTGTCAGATGTCCCTACCGTCTCTCCGTTTCTATTTTCAAAGGCCGTATCAGTTTTCACAAACCGTTATTATGAAAGGAGATAGTATTATGGAAGGCTTCTTCACCTGGTCTATGCTTGCAACCTATGCGGGCGCTACGCTTGCGACAAACGTCGTCACCCAGCTGTTCAAGGGCATGGGTTTCCTCGCAAATATCCCCACACGGCTGTTCAGCTATGCTGTAGCGCTTATCGTGTTGCTGGCGGCTACGCTGTTTGACGGCGGTCTGACTTGGTCGAGCGGGGCGCTGTGCGTCGTCAACGCTGCGGTGGTCAGCCTGGCCGCGAACGGCGCGTTCGACGCTGTTACGCAAAAGTCGAATAAGCAGTAGCCGCGATTACAGTCTTGCTGCGCAGCCCCATCCGATCACGCATCGGATGGGGCCCTTTTTTGTTCATAGCAGCGAATTCGGCACTTCGCCTTCATTTACCTTACATGAGCAATATCCCGACATTGCCGTATTATGACAAACAAAGTTATAATGGGAAATAGAGAGCCGCGTCCGCGCGCAATCAAATACGAGGGGGGACTATCATGCAGTATCTCATTTTCGGCGGCAATTTTCCCGCGGTATCCTTCCGGCTGGAACAGGGCGAAAGCATTTACACGCAATCCGGCGGTATGTCGTGGATGACCTCCGGCATGCAGATGGAAACCAACATGAGGGGCGGCCTTATGAAAGGGCTGGGCCGCATGCTGTCCGGTGATTCGCTGTTCCTTGCCAACTATACGGCCATGGCGCCCAACCAGGAGATCACCATCGCCTCCACATTCCCCGGCGCTATACTCCCCATCGATGTGTCGCAGGGTGAGATCATCGCGCAGAAAAGCGCGTTCCTGTGCGCGCAGCCCGGCGTCACGCTGAGCATGCATGTGGTCAAGGGAATTGGCGCGGGACTGTTCGGCGGCGAAGGCTTCATACTGCAACGGCTGTCCGGCCAGGGGCTCGCGTTCCTTGAAATCGACGGCTCGGTCTGCGAAAAGACGCTCGCCCCGGGCGAGGTGCTCATCGTGGATACCGGCAATATCGCCGCCTATGAGGCGCGGGTACAGTACGAGGTCACTATGATCAAAGGCTTCAAGAATGTGCTGTTCGGCGGCGAGGGTCTGCTGAACACGCGGTTGACCGGCCCCGGCAAGGTATGGCTGCAGACCATGACGATGCCCGGCTTCGCGGGGCGCATCGTCCCGTTCCTGCCGAAAAACAGCTAGCGCTGTCGCTTGCATGGGCATCGCCCATGCAAGCGACAGACACACGGATGGGCTCCGCCCATCCATGTGAATATTTCTCGCGCGGCTATACGCTCGAAAGCCTATCGGCTTTTGTCGCGCGCAGCCACGCGCAAGGTGTAAAAACCGGCGTACACGCCGCCGGTTTTTACGAATTGTATGGGATTTAGTATCGTTCCCGCGTGCGCGATCCAAGGTAAGCGTCCCGCGCGGGTTTTGAGGGAATTTTGAGATATTTATCGGACGGTGGGAGAGCGGGGCAGCGTGCGCCCCGTTCTTTCGTTCATTTTGGCGGCCCGCGGCAGGCGGCTGTCGGTTTTTCGGGGCGTGGGGCCGGGAGGCGCCTCGCGCTTTTTCTATTTGCCGAATCAAAAACATGCCGTTGCAAACGTAAAATTTCCCCAATTATCTTCAAGGCCCCGCCCGTTGTTCCGATTATAATGACAAGGCTGCAGTCAGGCGGCCATTACCACGGCGAAGGGAGAAACGCATGATCTGGAAGGATAAATACGCGGTCGGCGTGCCCGTCATCGACGGACAGCACAAAGAGCTGTTCCGGCGCGTCACGGATTTTGTAACGACGCTGCGCTCCGACGGCGATTGGGCCACAAAGGAACAAAGCGTCAACGACACGCTGAATTTCATGAAGGCGTACGTTGTGGAGCATTTTCGGGACGAAGAGGCCTACCAGCGGGAAATCGGGTATCCCGGCTTTGAGGCGCACAGAAAAATCCATGCGGATATGGTACATTACGTGGGCGAGGTCGCGGAGCAGTACGGAAAATCCTCCGAAAAAGAACAGCTCATGCAGCAGTTCGGGGGCAAGCTTTTGGCCTGGCTCATCAACCATGTAACGGCGGAAGACCAGAAGATCGCCGATTACGAAAGGAAGAGGGGGCGGTAAAATGACGGATAAAGTATTCGAGCCTTTTTCCAACGCCGTCCGCGAGGTCTGCAAACAGATGCTGGATATGGATGCCGAGATCGGCGCGGCATCGCCCGGGAGCGTGCCCGCATCGGGGGACAGGGTCAGTATCATGGTCGGCTTTACCGGCGATTATTCCGGTGAAACTTATTATATATTCCCCCGGCATACCGCGCTGGAAATCGTAAAAAGCATGAGCGGCATGGAAATAAACGATATCGATGAGTTCGTTACCTCCGCATTGGGCGAAATATCCAACATCATCAGCGGCAACGCCATGACCGGCTTATCCGAGCTTGCGATCGCCTGCGACATACTGCCCCCGCAGTTGGTGGAGGGCGGCGAGTCCGTTGAAGCGGGCGGCGAACGCATCATTCGGACCGGCATACGCACGCCGCTCGGCGATATCGATCTGGTTGTGAAGGTGCGCGCGGCGCAATGAACAATAAAAAATCCAACAATGGTTGTAGACATTCCCTAGAGAGAATGTCTTTGAATATGGAAGAATAGCACAGATAATTAAAAATCCTGAAGGGATTTTATCCTTCATTGTTCATTATGAATTGTGCATTATTCATTGGAAATATCCGCTGCGGCGGATATTTCCACATACGTCACCGGATTCCCGCGGGACTCTAAAAAGCCCAGCAGGCTGGCGGTTTTGAGCACGATGGAAGCGGTGTTGACGTTGGGGTGTACGATGACGGTATCCCATTGCGCGACGTCGCGGTCGAGCAGCACATGCACTTTGCGCGCGTGATCGTGGATGAGCCCCATGGGCGTTACCGCCCCGGGCGTGAGCGAGAGCATGGCGCTAAGCTGCTCCGGCGTGCCAAAGCTCAGCCGCGCGACGCCGAGCTGTTTGCTGACGTCCTTGGTTTTGAAGGGCTTGTCGCCCACCACCAGCAGCAGGTAGAACTGTGTACCCTGGCGGTTGCACAGGAACAGGTTCTTGCAGTGGGCGGCGTCCCGCCCGGCGTCGAACACCGCGCAGTCTTCCATGGTCATGGCGGGGTCGTGCTCGAAACGTTCATAGGGGATGTCCAGCGCGGCAAGCGCCTCGTATACGGGGATTTCCTTCGGGTCGGTCACGGTTGGGCTCTCCTTTGATCCATGGATGTTACTTATGGTATGTTTCGTTGCCGAGTATTTTGAACGCGCGGTACACCTGTTCGAGCAGCAGCACGCGCGCGAGCTGGTGCGGGAACGTCATGTCCGAAAGCGATATGCGCGCGTTGGCGCGCGCGAACACGTCGGGAGAAAGCCCCAGCGATCCGCCGATGACGAACACGATGCGCGCCGCGCCCCGGCTCATCCACGAGTCCAGCTCAGCGGCAAACCCTTCGGAAGTCAGGCGTTTGCCGTCCACGCACAGCGCGGCCACGAAATCGCGCGGCTGCAGTAACCCCAGCAGCCGTTCCCCCTCGCGCGCCATGGCCGCCGATCGCTGCGCGTCGGAATACCGTTCCGGCGCGGGCTCGTCGTCCACTTCCAGTATCTCCGTCTGCGCATACCGCGACAGCCGCTTGACATATTCGGCTGCGGCGTCCTTCCAATAGCGTTCCTTGAGCCTGCCCACGCAGGCGATTGCAATACGCATAGCCTAGAGCCCCGGTATTTGAATGAACAGCGACGCAACGACGGCGGCGTTGAGCAATATCATGAGGACGTACGTCAGCGGTACGAATGGTCCCCGGCGTTCGGGGGCGACCGGCTCGGGAGCGGGTATGGGCACAGCCTGCGTGGAAGCGGCTTGCTGCTCCTGCCTGCGTTTTGCGAAAAAACGCAGGGCGTAATAACTGGGAATGCCCAGGATAAGCCCAAACCCGATGTATATGGCCAGCGCCGGCAGCATATCGGCTGCCGCGGGTAAATCTGAAGCCGCTTCCGCGCTTGCAAGGTTGGAAAGCAGCACCGCGATCAGGTTGTTTACGCCATGAATGACCATGGCGGGGTAAACGGAACCGGTCTCAAGCGATACGCTGCCCAGCACAAGCCCCAGAAATAGCAGTGCGGGAAGATTGTTGGGCTCCAGGTGGATAAGAGAAAACAGCAGCGCGGTATGCCACAGCGCGCGCTTTGCGCCGCCCGGCTTCCATGCACCAAGCAGCGCGCCCCGGAACATGATTTCTTCCGCGATGGCGGGGATAACGGCCGTCAGCAGCAGCAGCGCGTACAGCCGCCAGCCCTGCGCCACGGGCAGCGCGACGATAAGCTGCTCCAGATTGGCGTTGAGTGCCCGAAGCAGGAGCTGCGTAACGCCGTTGATCGCCGTGGCGGCAAAGAACGCGCCCGCCCCCAGCAATACCGCCCACGCGATTTCCGCAAAGCTGACCCGGTTGAGCCCGAACGCGTGCTTGCCGCCGTGCTTTTCCATGAACCGGCGCGCGGGCAGGTATAATAGCGCAAGCTCCACCACCAGCGCGTGATAGGCCATGATGCGGACGATGTCGGTATCGTTTTGGGCCAGCGCGCTTATAACGACTGCGGCGACGACCATTGCGGGACAGATCCACAGCAGCATGCGGTCAATTCTGCGTTTGGGGGATACAGGCTGCATACGCGCCTCCTTTATGCTGGGAAATGTTAATATAACGATTAACTGCCGTATTCGAACTCGGCGATCCTCCGGGCGATAACACAGGCTGGAGCTTTACAGCAGAGGCTTTTCATCCGTCATTTTGCGGCGGCATGTACGGCGCAAAATGACACCTCGAAGCGTAAGTTGGCGCGACAGGCTTCCTGCGAAGCAGGAAACCGAGCGCCAACTTGCGCGGTGAACCTCGTCAAAGTGCCTTTGGCACTTTGACGACTACTCTAGGTGGAATACCCCGCAGGGGCGATCCGTGTGCGCGAGGGCGACGTGCATGCCGGAAAGTATGCCCTCCTCGCGCAGCGCGCACTCTACAGTTGCGAGCGCGACGTGCTCGTCGTTGTTTTCCGCGCTCAGATGCCCGAGCACAGCGTGCCGCAGCCCGCGCGAGAACAGCCTGCACAACGCGCGGCCGGAATCCTCGTTGGAAAGATGGCCCTTGTGGGATAGTATGCGCTGTTTGAGCGCATACGGATAGGGGCCGGCCTTGAGCATGTCCACATCGTGGTTGGCTTCGAGCAGCAGTATGTTGCAGTCGGATACGGCGTCGATCAGCCGCTCGTCCACATACCCCACGTCGGTCAGCACGCCCGCCTTCCATTCGCCCTGCACAAATGTGTAGCCGACGGGCTCCGCGGAGTCGTGCGGTATGGAAAACGGCGTGATGTTGACGTCTTTGATGTAGAAATCCCGCCCCGTTTCGATCACGCGCACACAGGCCGGGGGGATGTCGCCTATGGAGGCGGACATGGCGTCCCAACAGGCGGCGTTCGCGTATATGGGGATTTTATACCGGCGGGACAATACGCCCAGGCCCCGTACATGGTCGATATGCTCGTGCGTGACCAGCATTGCAGTGATGGTATCGGCCGGCGCGCTCACGGCGCAAAGCGCCTGCTCGATGCGCGAGCCCGTAAGCCCCGCGTCCACCAGCAGGCGGACGCCGCCCGCCTCGATAAAGGTGCAATTGCCGGAGGAACCGGAGTACAGCGGTGAAAACAGCATACCTATCCTTTCGTTTCTAACGTTTCTATAAAACGTCTTGCGGAAAGCATATGAATATATGTATTATAACACGTCCTGCGCGCCAGTGGGCGGCATGAAACGCGCGGTCTGTCATATAAATAATGAAGCAATGGAAACGGGGGATGCGCGCGATGGATTATACCGAATACCAGGCGAATGCGGATTGGCAGGCGGATGAAGCGATTGATGATATGCATGTTTTTCTGGCCATGCAGCCGACCGGGCCGGCGCAGGGGCAGCCGACGGGACCAACTGCGCAGCCGCCGGCGCAGCGGCAGCCGACAGGGCCAACTGCGCAGCCGCCGGCGCAACGGCAGACGCAGACGGAGGCGGGACGCCGCACCATCGACGTGAACGGCTACGCGTTCCCCAATATCAGCGACGAGGTACTCGGCAACACGCTGCCCAACCTGACGTTTTTAAGCATATTCAGCTACCAGGTCAAGCCGGACGGCACGCTCACGCCCATTGACGACACGGAGCTTATACAGAAAGCGCGCGCCCAGGGCGTAGCGCCCATGATGGTCATCACCAACATAGGGGAGGACGGGTTTTCCAGCGACATCGCGCACGAGGTGCTCGGCGACACGCAGGTGCAGCAGACGCTTCTGAACAATGTTGTGAACACGCTCAAGGCCAAGAACTATTACGGACTGGATATCGACTTTGAATACGTTTACCCCGACGACCGCGAGGCGTACAACCGCTTTCTCGAAACGGTGGTTGCGCGGCTGCGTCCGCTGGGGTACAGCATCGTATCCGCCCTTGCGCCCAAAACGAGCGCAGACCAGAAAGGGCTGTTGTATGAAGCGCACGACTACGCCGTGCACGGGCGGCTTCTGGATCATGTCATACTCATGACGTACGAGTGGGGCTATACCTACGGCCCGCCCATGGCTGTCGCGCCCATAAACCAGGTGAAGCGCGTGCTGGATTTCGCCGTCACCGTTATCCCCAACGAAAAGATACTCATGGGCATGCCGAACTACGGCTACGACTGGACTCTGCCCTATCGGCAGGGCACCGCCGCCCGCTCGCTTTCCTTCGCGCAGGCGCGGGAGCTGGCGGAAAGGGAGGGCGCGGCCATTGAGTTCGACGAAACCGCGCAGGCTCCGTATTTCCACTATACCGACGACGATGGCGTGGAGCATGTGGTGTGGTTTGACAACGAGGCGAGCATCCGCGCACGGCTGGGATTGGTGGACGAATATGATCTGGGCGGCGTCAGCTACTGGACGATCAACCGGTATTCCCCCGAAAGCTTTGCCGTGCTCAATGAGATGTATAACGTGAATAAACTGCTGACGCCGACGGGGCAATAGCAGGATTTAATCCGGGGGGGCTCAGCCCCCCTCGACCCCTGCTTAGGGTCGTAACGACCCTAAGAACCCATACGCAAACGCCCATGGGCGTTTGCAGAAAGAGATCCAGGGGCCGTTACGGCCCTGGCGGAGGTTTGGGGGCCAAAGTTGAGCGCCGCCTGCGGCGGATGAAGCGAAACGGAGGCCCGGTAAGCAAAGGAGCGCAGGCCCACAGGGTATGCGCGACTATTGCGAGCCGCGGGCCGAGAGCCTCCAACGTCTTTACAATTCCTTCACATACCGCAAATCCTGCACTGTTACCGATCCAATCGGGCAGTCTATGCCCGTGCCGTCCCACGCGTAGCCGCTGCGCTCATAGAAGCGGCGCGCGCTGACGTTGGTGTCCAGCACATACAGAAAGACATGCGTATAGCCCTGCTGCCGCAGCCCGTTTTCGGCCGCTTGCAGCAGGGCCGTTCCATACCCTTTTTTCGTATGGTCGGGGTGCACGTACAGCGTGAGCACATACCCCCAGCCCGGAGGCGGCGCGCCTTCCACGCCGACAGGCTCCCCGTAGGACACGCAGCCTGCCGGCGTATCCCCCTCGTACGCAAGCAGCGCCCGCATGCCATCGCCGGACAGCAGCTTTGTGAACGGCCCCACCCAGCGCGTGTCCGATATGGCGTCGAGGTAATCCTGCGGCAGCAACCCGCGGTAGGCGAAGCGCCAGCTTGCCGCGTGCAGCAGGCTGATGGCGGGCGCGTCGGCTATTTCCGCCTGTTTTAACTGCAGCATGGCGCGCGCCTTATACGATATAGCCCGAGAGCGCGCGCGGGACTGACGAGGTAAAGCTTTCCGCCGCGCCCCAGTCAAAGCGGAACAGCGCGCCCTCGCCGCCGCCGCCGCCCACCGCGTGCACGCGCGTATACCCTGGGGCGTCGTCCACCGTCACGGTAAGCGTCAGGCGGTTGCTGACCCGCATGTAGTACTTTTCAAACACCATTACCACGCACTGGGGGTTTGCATGGCTCACCTGATGGAAGTCGAGGAGTTCGCCCGTCACGCTGCCGCCCAGTACCTCGTCCTTAATGCGCGCCGCCGCGTCCTGTACGCTCAGAGTCACCCTGTATGTATCGGCCATCGTATTGTTCCTCCGTCATTCCTTATTTCGCGTGATATTGCTTCAGCGGCCGCGGTTTGCACCGCTTTTGTTTAGTATACCATCCTGTATGATACGGCGAAAGGCTGCTGACCTGACTTGGAACATACCGTGACAGACATTCTGAGAACAGAGAACCGCCGTCGAACCTATTGCGCACCGGATTTTGGCATGGTATACTCAGATCAATCGAACAAATGTTCTATTAATGAGGGAGGAGAATGGCAATGATGAAAGCCGGACGCATGCGCGAGATGATATTTCTGCAGCTGCAGCAATACAACACCACTAAACGCATGCTGGAGGAATACGAGACTGTGACCTTGCGCGCTCGCCCTACCGAGGCGTTTTCGGGGAAGGGCGGCCACGGCGACCCGACCGCCGCCGACGCGATCAGGCTGCTGGAGCCCGGCGATGATATTCGCCGCATGCAGGGCTGGGTGTGGGCCATCGAACAGGCGTGGGACATGCTTAAGCGCGACGCGCCGCTCAAGGCGCGGCTGATGGAGATGCTGTTCAGCCTTGGCGAAGAAGAGGCAGTCGGCGCCGCCGGAAGCCGCCGGGAGGAATTCATGGATGCGCTGCACATCAGCGAGCCCACGCTGTACCGCTGGCGCGAGGACATCGTACACGCCGTAATGGCCGGCGCGATCGAAGCGGGCGTGCTCTCGCCCTACGGCAGAACGCGGGCGCAGCGAACCGGGAAATAGGGAAAGGGGGATGTTGGAGGCTCTGCCTCCAAACCTCCGCTTAGGGCCGTAACGGCCCTAAGAACCCAAATCATCAAAGCGGCACGCCGCCTTGGCGGGAGAAAGATAACAAAGCGGGGCGCTCTGTCACCCCGCTTTTAGCGTATCGACAAATACCTGTGAGCAGAAAACAAGTCGAAAGCTATATGGCATGAAGCTTCTCATCCGTCATTTTTCAGCGGCATGTACGGTGAAAAATGACACCTCGCACGCTTTTTGCTGTGACAGTCTCTTTCAGAATGAAAGAGCCGAACAGCAAAAATGCGTGGAAAAACCCATCGGCAAAGTCCAAAGGACTATGCCGATGGCCTAAACGGCTTGGCCGTTTTTGCGATTTTGGCTAAATAGTGAACAATATTGCGCACTGTTGCACGGATGCCCGCCGATGGTATAATAAAACAAGACTGCGGAGTATTCCGCACAGGGAAGGAGCGATCTCCTTTGGAAAACAACAACGATACCAAGAAGCCTGACGGACAGGTTCCGGATACGAAAAAACGCCCCGGCTTCATATGGACGCTGCTGTATATACTCGTCGGCGCCGTGTTCCTCACGGGCGTGTATCTGATATTGCGCGAGTATGTGCTGTTCCCCGCGCCGTATGTGGCGCCGCCCACGCCCGCGCCCACGGCGACCATCGCCCCGACGCTGCCGCCACAGGTAACGCCCGTGCCGACGCCGTCGCCTACGCCGTACGTCAAGAAGATCCCCGTGCGAATTTATTTCACGGATCATGAGCTGCAGGCGGATATCTATCCTGTCGGCGTGACGGAGAACAATGAAATGGCCACGCTCGATTCCGCGAAGGACGCCGCCTGGTACCAGTTCGGCCCCTCTCCCGGCGAGGAAGGCAACGCCATCATCAACGGGCATGTGCGCTGGAAGGGCGAAAAGGGCACGTTCTCCATACTCAAGGAAATGTCGGTGGGCGAGGAGATCGTTATAGAATTCGACGATGGCGGTTTCAAGTATTTTACGGTGGATACCCTGGATACCTACCTGCTCGACGAAGTGCCCGCAAGCGTGATGGATCTCAAGGGCGAAAGCCGCATGACGCTTATCACCTGCCTGGGCGACTATGACCGGGACCTCGGCACCTCGCGCTCGCGCGTGGTCGCCGTGTGCAGGGAAAAGACGGAGTAGTGATTATTACGGGGGCTTGCCCCCGTACCCCCACCCAAGGGACATGTCCCTTGGGAATCCCTGCCGTCGTAAACGCCCTATAAGGGCGTTTACGTTAGGGGGTTCTTAGGGTCATTATGACCCTAAGCGGAGGTTTGGGGGCCAAAGTTGAGCGCCGCCTGCGGCGGATGAAGCGAAACGGAGGCCCGGTAAGCAAAGGAGCGCAGGCCCGCAGGGTATGCGCGACTATTGCGAGCCGTGGGCCGAGAGCCTCCAACGTCTTACAAGGGGGCCAATCGGCCCCTTTGCGATATGCGGAGGAATACTCAATGGAAGCGCGGCTGGATGATTTGCAGTATAAGGGCCTGTTTTTATACCAGCGCCCGGACCTGCCGCGCTTTACGCAGGATTCCGTGCTGCTCGCGGCGTTCGCGAACTTAACTGCGCGGGATATGGCCGTGGATATCGGCGCGGGCACCGGCGCGCTCAGCCTGCTGTGCGGCGCGCGCACGGGCGCTAAGTTTACGGCGATCGAAAAGGACGCGGCGCTATGCGAATTGCTCAGGAAATCCGCCGCGTACAACCATATCGATCTGCCCGTCGTGGAGGCGGACTGGGCGGACGCGCCGCGCCTTTTAGGCTGCGGCGGGTTTACGGCCGCGCTGTGCAACCCGCCCTATTACGCGGCGGGCACGCAAAGCCCGGACCAAACGCGCGCATTGGCGCGCGGCGGCGCGGATGCGCTTAAAGGCGCGGCGCTCACGGCCTCCCGGCTGCTGAAGAACGGCGGCAGGCTGTACCTGTGTTACCCGGCCGACCGGCTGACTGACGCGCTCGTTACGCTGCGCGAACACCGGCTGGAGCCCAAGCGGCTGCGGCTCGTCGCGCAGGAAGCGAAATCCGCGCCCTATCTCGCGCTCGTCATGGCGCAGCTCAATGCGCGGCCGCATCTGGACGTGCAGCCCGTACTGTTTTTGAAGGATGAGGACGGGGATGAAAGCGGCGAGTACCGCAGGATATATCATATTGGGAATAATGAAGATTAGGCTTGTATTGCCTGATGGGGCGCTCCACCGCCCCATCCGTGTGAAAAACGATGTTATTATCCATATTATCCGTCCAATCTGACGGCGTGTACGTCAGATTGGACACCTTGCAGGAAGGCGAGCGGTGAGCGAGCCTTCCTGTGAAAACTCGAATAAGTGGCTTTGCCACTTATTCGAAATGCGAAGCATTTCCCGGGAAATTCCATTTTTGATCGGAGGAACCAGCCATGCCGCAATCGCCCGGTGCGCTGTACCTGTGCGCAACGCCTATAGGCAATCTGGAGGATATCACGCTTCGGACGCTGCGCGCCCTGCGCGAGGCGGACGCCGTGTGGGCGGAGGATACGCGCCATACGCTGGGGCTTTTGAACCATTACGATATCAAAAAGCCGCTTGTAAGCTGCCACGAACACAACGAGCGCGAGCGCGCGGAAGAGCTGGTGGCGCAGCTTCGCGAGGGGCGGAACATCGCCTATTGCTCGGACGCGGGCATGCCCGGCATATCCGACCCGGGTGAGGTTTTGGCCGCCGCCTGTTACCGGGAGGGGTTGCCCGTCGTGGTGCTGCCCGGCGCGTCCGCCGTGCTGATGGCCGCCGTGCTTTCGGGGCTTCCCTGCGCTTCGTTCGCGTTCTTCGGGTTTTTGCCGCGCGAGAAAAAGCCGCGGCGCGAGATGATGGCGCGGCTAACCGCCTGCCCCTCCACCATGCTGCTGTATGAGAGCCCCGTCCGCCTGCCCGCCACGCTCAAGGAACTGCTCGGTGAGCTGGGCGACCGTCCCGCCGCCGTGCTGCGGGAGCTGACGAAAATCCACGAGCAGGCCGCGCGCGGCACATTATCCGAACTGTGCGAACAGTTCAGCGAGCCGCCCAGGGGCGAGTGCGTCGTCGCCATAGCGGGGCTGCCGCCTCGCGAAACGCGGAGCGAGGACGCGGACGACGCCGCGCTGGATACGGCGCTGAACCGTTTGCTCGCGGAAGGGTTTTCCGCGCGGGACGCGGCGAGTGCCGCCGCCGCCGTGCTGGGGGTGAAGAAAAAGCGGGCGTATCAGAGGACGCTGGAGCTGGAGGAGGAAGAATGAACGAGAAACTGTATGAATTCGACGCCGTACTCATCAAAGTCCCCGATATGGACGCGGCGTATATCGAGTTCCCGTATGACGTGAAAGCCGAGTTCGGCAAAGGGCGGGTCAGCGTGCATGCCACGTTCGACGGCGCGCCCTATGACGGGAGCCTTGTGAAAATGGGTACGCCCTGCCATATCATCGGCGTGAGAAAAGAGATTCGCAAGCGCATCGGCAAGCAGCCGGGGGATATTGTGCGCGTAACGGTGCGGGAGAGGGCGTAGCCCGCGGGCGCTCATGAGCGGTTGCCGGAGGCTGAGGTCTTTGGCCGCTGTAGCTGGCAGGGGAAGAAGATACGGTTGCAAATAGAGGCGGTGAAACCATGCTTTCGCTACCAATGCTTGCTTTCAAAATTGAAGGCATGGAAGATTCTATTGAACTTACAATTGACGAAGTCTGGGGATATCCCCATGAAACGAACTATGGCGGAGGATATGCCGCAAAGGGAACTCTGTCAATTCATGTTGGCGAATATGCTGTCAATAACGCAACCCATTATTTTACTACTGGAGAAATATATGGGTTTTTGCAGCAATTGCAGCATTGCTATAAAACGCTTGAGGGAACTGCCGTATTGAAGAACACCGAGCGTGAGCTTCAGTTGACATGTTTGTTCAATAGAAGAGGGCACGTTCTGGTCGAGGGCTCTTTTCAAAGTAATCCGGCCTTGAAGAATATTTTATCATTCGAGTTCAGCACGGATCAAACACAAATACCGCAGATACTATCGTCACTTTCAATGGTCGCGAGTATATTCGGAGGCAATCATGGAGTGGAAAATCAGCCAAGCTAGACGCACGCCATTCTCATAACCACTCTCACCTGTACCCCCGCGTTTTTCGTGCTATACTGCTAATATAAAAACAAATGTTCGTACGCGATAAGCCCGCAGTCATGCGGGCTTTTTGCGTTGAGCAAAAGCGGAAAGGAGTGGGCAAATGACAAAAACGGATGCCCGGGCACAGCTGTGCGCGCGCGCGTACGCGCTGTTCGAGGAGTTCCGCTCCGCGTACGCGGGCGAATGGCGGCGGCTGGAGCACGCGGAGCGCATGTACTGCGGTGACCACTGGCACGACGTACCTGAAGGCGACCCCAACGAGCCGCGGCCCAGCACGCCCATCATTCAGAGCACGGTGGAAAACATTGCCGCCGACCTGATGGACGCGCTGCCCGAGGCCGTGATCTCCCCCGAAACGCCGGAGGATCTGACTGCCGCCCGCGTGGTGGAGGCGGTGATCCGCCAGAACCACGACGCCGCCTGTTACGAGCGAGAGTACAGGCGGCTTACGCACGACATCCTGGTTGGCGGCTACATGGTGCAGGAGGTGGGCTACGACCCCGCGCTCAACAACGGGCTGGGCGGCGCGTTCATCCGCCACGCGGATAACCGGGGCGTACTGTTCGACCCGCTGTGCACGGATATTCAGGATGGCCGCGCCGTGTTCAAGTTCGCCGTGCGCACGCGGGAATGGCTGAAGGAGCGGTTCCCGGAGTACGACGGCGATTTCGACGGCTACGCGCGGCAGGATGTCGCGGAGGACGCGCTTTTAAGCGCCGACCGCACCAAAACCGCGCTGCTCATCGAGTACTGGTGGCGCGAGTACGACGAAAAAGCGGGCCGCACGCGCGTGCACATGGCGCAGCTTGCAGGCAACCGCGTACTCAGCGACAGCAGGGAACTTAAGCCGCAGGGGTATTTCGCGCACGGGCAGTATCCGTTCCTCATCACGCCGCTGTTCACGCGCAAGGGCAGCCCGCTGGGCTACGGCATTGTGGATATGTTCGGCGCGCAGCAGCTTTTTGCGGATAAGCTGGATCAGATCGTGCTCAAAAACGCGCTCATGGCTTCGCACAACAAGCTGCTCGTTACGGGCGCGAGCGGGTTTGACGCGGACGACCTTCGCGATTGGGCCAAGCAGGTGCATGTAGGCGAGCAGCTCAACGGCGTAAGCTGGTTCGCCACCCCTCCGCTGCCCGGCTATATTCTTCAATACGTCCGCGGGCTGCAGGAATCCATTAAGGAAGAAAGCGGCGCGAACGATTTTTCGCGCGGGAATACGGCGGGCGGCATCACCGCCGCTTCGGCCATCGCGGCCTTGCAGGAGATGAGCGGCAAGCGCGCCCGCATGGCCATACGGCAGATGCACGAAGCCTACCGCGACGCCGTCCGCATGGAAATCGAGGTGGAGCGCGAGTTCAACCTTTTGCCGCGCAGCGTATCCGTCACGGTGGACGGCGAGGAGAGGCGGTATACGTTCGACGGCGGCATGCTGGAGCGGAGCCTGCCCGACGGGCGCAGCCTGCCCGTCGAGTTCTCGATTTCCATCAAGGTGCAGAAGCAGAACCGATGGAGCGTCATCAGCCAGAACGAGCTGGTGCTGCAGATGCTCAAGCTCGGCGTGCTCCAGCCCGAGCAGGCCGTGGAACTTATGCACTTCGAGGGCAAGGAACTCATACTGCGGCAGGCGCGCCGCAATGCGGAACAAAGCGAACAGGGGAAATCCGGCGCAGCCGCGCCCGACGCGCCCGGAAATATGGCCGGGCCTCCGGCTGTAAACGGTGCGCAGCCTGTCAAACAGGGCGCGGGTTCCCGGTTGGGCGGACTGTTTGCTCGCAAGCCCCGTACCGGCAAATAACCCTTTTCAAAACCCATACCGGCCATGCAAGACCGACCCAACAACTGAAGGAGGAAATTATCGATGAATCGTATGCCCCTTTCGTACCCGGCGGCCGCGCCTGCGGGCAATCTGCCCGCGGGCATCGTCCCCGCCGGAACGCTGCCCGCCGCTGCCTTCCAGTACCAGCAGCCGCAGGGTATGGCACCCGCGCCCTATATGCAGGCGATGGCGCAGCAGCCCATGCAGCAGACAATGCCGCAACAGCCGATGCAGCAGCCCATGCCGCAGGGCGCGCCCGCCGCGAACGCTGCGCCGGGCGCGACAAACGCGGCGCAGGTCAAGCGCGACTTGAACGAGCTGATGCGGAGCAATCGTTTGCCCGCCGGGTTTGATCTCGTCGCCGCCGCGCAGGACCCGGCGTTCGTGCGCCTGACAATGGAGCTGCCCGCGTACGCCGCGGTACGCGTGTACGTGGCCGAGCGGCGCGCCGCGAACGCCGAACAGCAGGCCATGCAGACGCTGCTGCAGCGTCTGCGTGCACGCGAGGGCTTGCCCCGCGCCGCCCGCGCGGATACCGCAGCGGCGGCCTCGCGGGATTATCTTTCCATGTCGCCGGAGGAGTTCGCCCGCGTCGAGCGCGATTTGCGCGACAAGGCGCGGCGTGGCATTAAGGTGAAGCTGTAGGAGGGATAAGGTATCGCCGCCTAGGGGCGGCGACGACTATCTATTTTATTTAATAGCGGGAGGGCTTCGCCCCCCGCTCCCCCTGAGGACGAATACCGGGTCCTTGGTTATGCGCTTTACACGTGATTCGCCTTGGGGGTTTTTCACAATCCAATGCAACTCCGTGCATTAAGTATCCCCAAAGCGACGAAGTCGCTTTGATGGGAGGGTTTCCAAAGGGCCGTGACGGCCCTTTGGTGGGAGTTTGAGGGCGAAGCCCTTAACGCAACTACTTACATCAATTAAGGAGGAAAAAACATGTCCAATACGCAGACCACCATCAACACCGCCGCGACATTGCCGGGCGGCGGGAACGCTACTTACCTGAACAAGAACTTTTACGACAAGAAGCTGCTCGAAACGGCGCGCACGCGGCTGGTATTCGCCAACTTCGGCCAGAAGCGCTCCATACCGCGCAACATGGGCAAGCGCGTGGAATTCCGCCGCTACGACCTGTTCTCGCCCGATCTTGCGTCCACGCCTCTCGCGGAAGGCGTCACGCCGGAAGGCCAGTCCCTCTCGCAGTCTCGCGTGGAGGCGGAAGTTGCCCAGTACGGCGCGTACGTGGAGATTTCCGACGTGCTGGAGGCGACTGCCTACGACGAAGTCGTATCCGACAGCGCGGAACTCTTGGGCGAACAGCTGGGCACCGTGGTCGAATGGATCACGCGCGACGCCATGTGCGCCGGCACCAACGTGCAGTACGCAAACGGCAGGCTTTCCCGCCTGCAGGTGGCGTCGGGCGACAAGCTGACCGTCGCCGAAGTACGAAAGGCTGTGCGTACGCTCAAAAAGGCCAAGGCGCGCATGTTCACGTCCAACGAGAAAGGCGAGGCGCGCAAGCCGCACTTCATCTGCATCTGCTCGCCTGAAGCCACGTACGACCTGCAGAGCGACACGCTGTGGCAGGACGTTTCCAAGTACGCCAACGCCGAGCAGATCTATTCCGGCGAGATCGGCCGCCTGTTCGGCGTGGTGTTTGTGGAAAGCACCGAAACCCGCGTATACCGCCAGAGCGTGCTGACGAGTGTATCCAGCCACAGCGCGGGCAGCGCGGACGTGGTGCTCGAAGCCGTCACCGACGCGGCCGCCGCCTACCTTGCGCAGGACGGCGCAAAAATCAAGATCGGCGCGACGGAATATACCGTATCCGCCGTGAATCAGGCAACCCGCACAGTAACGCTTTCTGCAACGGTCGGCTCCGCCATCGCCGCCGGTACCATCGTGTACAGCGAGGATGCGGGCGCGATCGACGGCACGACCAAGGCGGGTGTGGATGTGCACGCCACGCTGGTGTTCGGCGCGGATTCCTACGGCGTTGTAGACGTGCTGGGCGCGGGCGCGCTGCAGACCATCATCAAGCGCCCCGGCAGCGCAGGCGCGGCCGATCCGCTCGACCAGCGCGGCACCGTGGGCGCGAAGGTCGCCGCCTACGCCGCCACCATACTCAACCCTCTCTGGATCGTGCGCATCGAGCACTCTGTCAGCGCGTAGTCAGAAAAATGGCGTAGCCATTGAGGGCTCCGCCCTCAAACTCCCGCCAAGGGCCATCATGGCCCTTGGATCCCATATTCGGAACCGCCCATGGGCGGTTCCAGGGAAGGGTTCTCAGGGGCTTTCCGCAGGAAAGCGGGTTCGTTGCCCTATAGGGCAAAAACCGATCCTGTGAATCGGTTTTAGAACCCCGAGTACCGCTGCTACGCCCCTGAGCGGGGTTTGGGGCAGAGCCCCAGTTATAATCATCAATCAATAAGGAGGATAACCATGGATTACTTAACCGAACAGCAGATAGATAAACTCTCCAGCGACACGGGCTCGGCGCTGCGCGCGGAGCCCAAAGTCCGCCTGACCATATCGCCTGACAACCTGGGCGCGTACTGGGAGGGCGGCGTCAACGGCCACTTCTTCCGCATCAAAACGGGCGTGGAAGTGGAACTGCCCAAAAGCCTCGCTGCGCTCATCGCGCAGAGCGCGCGGGTGCGTATGGAGGCCGAAAAAACAGTAAGCGCCTACCGCGGGCGGGGGAAGCGGGTGGGGTGACATGACGCTTAACGACATCATCGTCTCCGCGCTCGCGCAGCTTGACCGCGGGCACGACAGCCAGACGGTGGATACCTGGCGCGACAAACTCACCCGCTACGCCAACGAGGCCGTCATCGACCTCGCGACCATACTGCAGCTTCGCCGTACGGATACGCTCACGGTGACAAACGGCATGGCGGATATCGCTCTGTTACCCCGCTGCTGCGTGAAAGTGCTTTACCTCGCGCGCAACATGAGCCGCATCCCGTTTATCGCGGGATCGTCCGGCACGGAGCTGCGCGCGCTGTGCGACGACGGGCCGGTACAGGTGCATTACCGGTATCTGCCCAACGACATGAGCTCCCCCACCGACGTGCCCGAACTGCCCGCGTACTGCCACGGCATGATCGTGACCTACGTGGTGGCGCGCGAGCGTTCGAGCGCGGACCCTTCCATGCAGCGCGGCGCGAACGTCTATTTCTCGCTGTACAACGCGGGCAAGCGCAGCCTGCGCGCCACGGTGGGCGAACCGGATCAATACCAATTTGTGAACAGGTGGTGAGCGCATGGCTGTCGCCGAATACCGTATCCCCGCGTTCCTCGGCATAGACCAGAGCACGCAGGAAGGCGCGCTGGACCCCGGCAGCAGCCCCGACGCCTGCAACATGGATACCGAGGACGGCAGTCTTGCTGTCGTGCGCGGGTTTGTGAAGCACCTCGCCATACCGGTTCCGAAAGACGAGAAACCCATCCGCAAACTGCTGCTGTGGAAAGGGCTCACCGCAGAACGTTTTGTAGTTATTGCGGGCAACGACGTATACGCGCTCAACCCCGATACGGAACCGCTCGCGTGGGAACTGAAGTTCTCCTACCCCGAAACGGTGGGCGCGCGCAGGATCGACTCGTGCGAAGCTATGATCGGCAGCGAAGATTATCTTCTCATCGCCTGCGGCGAGCACCAGATACTCAAATGGAATATCGCGGGCGATATGACGGCGTTCGGCAGCGCAACCGGCCAATCCGACAAGCAGGTGAACTTTCTCGCCATGCATTACGGCCGCCTGTTTGCAGCGGGCGACCCCGATAAACCAAGCCTGTTGTATTATAGCCAGACTCCGGGCGATACCCGCACAATCGAAAACTGGGCGGCGGACGAAGCAAGCCCAAGCACAAGCGGCGGGTCGCTGGAAGTTGGCGAAACATCGGGCGACCCTATTACGGGGCTGTGCTCGCTTTCCAACCAGCTTCTCATATTCAAGCGCAATTCGATCTATCGCCTGCTCGGGGACAGGCCGGGGAACTTTCGCGTGCAGCGCGTACACGCGGAAGTGGAGCGCGCACAGCATACGTCGCTTACGCGCTACGGCGACGCGCCCTACTGGATGACGCCGGGCGGCCTGTATTACTTCGACGGGCAGACGGCGATCAAAAGCCGGACCGCGCGGCGCATCCGTAAATTCTTGGAGAACGCATCCTTTACCAACTGCCGCGCGGCGAAGAAGGGGGATAAGCTCTACTTTACCGCATATGAAGAGGCGCGCGACGCAAGCGGCGCGGGTGCTGCACGTGACCGCGACAACGCGCTTATCGAATACGACATCGTGCGGCAAACGTACATGGTGCGGCGCGGGTTTGAAATTAGCGACCTGTGCGCGCGCGACGGCGTGCTCTACTTCATGAATGATGCGCGTGTGATTTATCGTTTCGACGAGGGCACGGATTACGACGGCGCGCCTATCGAGGCGTACTGGCGCACGCCGCTGACCGACCTCAACAGCAAGCCGGGCATTAAGTGCCTGCAGGAAATGTACCTGCGCGGCGCGGCGGAAGATGCGGGCGCGGTATTGCTGCTGGACGCGCGCATAGGCCGCAATTTGCACAGCTACCGCTGCCTTATGCCGGAGCGGGAGGAGGACGTGCTGGAGATCCCGCTCAAAAACGAAGGGCGCACGTTTTCGCTCCGTTTCTCCAACGAAGCGGGGTCGCGCTTTTGCATACGCGGCGGCATACAGATGACGTTCGAGCACCGGCTGCGCGCGTATTAATACCGTTTTGCGCAGCCAGTTTCCTATGAAGGAGGACTATCATGGCATACACACCCACGGGCGTGCAGGCGCTGTTCCCCGTGCTGTTCCCGCGCCAGTCGGACAGGCGGGATATGAGCGGCGAGGAATACGAAACGCAAATCGCCCAGAACGAAAACAACCTGAACCAGAATTTTGCCATACTGCTCGACAAGCTGCTGGAGATGGAAGATCAGCTCCGGCAGGTCACATGAGGGAGGGAAACAGATGGGAAGAGACAATTATCATACCAGCACACAGACGCCGCCCGACGGCATAGACAGCCGCGAGAAGGTCATTAAATTGCAGCAGATGCTGAATGAAAATGGTGCGAACCTGGTGGTGGACGGCATATACGGCGATAAGACAAACGCCGCTTATAAACAACAGATCGGTTCCTCATCCGGCTCCGGATCCGGCAGTTCGTCCGGGCGTTCCTCGGGCGGCTCGTCCGGGGGGCACAAAAGCGGGTATGTGGGGCCTATCGTAACCGGGCGGGACGGGAATTCCTATACCGATTATGGGGCGCTATTGCGCGAGGACGGCTTTTTCTACCCGGCGGGTGCGAAAATCAGTCCCAACGGCATGTATTTTGATATCGGCAACGGCTGGCAGTTCGCAAAATACGGCGTGGCGTTCGACGGCGGCGGCCATGTGCTCGGTTATACGCCCAACAGCATGACGTACGCCGCGCCCGGTACGCACGTATCCGGTTTTGAGAGGGATTATGCGCGCTCCTCCGGCTCCCCAACGGGCGGCAGTACCGGCGACGACGCGGATTCAGATGAGGAAGAAGAGCTATCCATTTGGGAAAAGTTTTACGACGAGCAGCGAAAGAAGAACGAGGAAGAGCTGTACGGGAGCTACAGCCAGTAAGGAGGGGATGCACATGGGGCATAGATACTATCTGACCGATTATATACCGCCTGCCGGCGTGACGAGCGGCGCGGACGTGGCTAACCTGCAGCGCGGGCTCAACGCCATGGGCGCGAACCTGATTGTGGACGGCGTGTACGGCCCCAAAACGCAGGCCGCGTATCTGGGGCTTTCGGGCGCATCCGGCGCATCCGGCGCGGCGGGACAGTGGGCGAACGGCGTATCCGCGTTCATGCAGGGGATACAACCGCTGTTTTCTAACTCTTATGTCGGGTATACGCCGCTTTCGGATACGTCCATCCGTTCCGAGCTTCGCGACGCGCTGCGTCCGGGCGTGGACGCGGCCATCGAGCGGCGCAGGGAGTTGACGGAAGAAAACATGGCCGAGCTGGACGCGGACGCGTGGGCGCGCGGCATGGGCCGCAGCACGTATGTGACGGATATGAAGGACAGGCAGATGGACGAGGAGGCGGAGGATATCGCCGAAATGGAGGCCGCGTATTCCGCGGCGCTTGCGCAGGCGTTTATGCAAGCGCAGCAGGACGAGCGCGCCCGCGCGCTGCAGGCGCAGCTTTACAATGCGGGCCAGCAGGCCAGCGTGAACCAGCTTGCGTTTTCGACCGCGCAGGATTTGTACGGCCAGTACGCCGCGCAGGCGCAGGCGGCGCAAAAAGCCGCTTCCCGCGGATCGGGCGGCGGCGCGCCCGCCACCTCGCCGGATATCGCGCTGCTGTTCCTTTCCATGCACACGCCCGAAGAGCGCCGCGCCATTTACGACGGCGTAACGCAACAGGACAGGGAATACCGCGACGAACTGATCGCCAGCCTGGGCAAGGCCGGGTATCTGCAGGCGCAGGGGCTGTATCCGGGATAAGGCGCTTCGCTTGTCACACAAATGGGCTGTGCCCATTTGTGTGAAACCGCTGCGGCGGGGTTTCTCGCAAATGCCTGCGCCAGCGGCGCGGCCGGCATTTGCGCAAGGTGTAAAAACCGGCGCGCATGTCGCCGGTTTTTACAAAGTAAAGCCTCCGGGAGCCGTGGATGCGAGCCCCGGAGGCTTTTTTGCGTGGCTGAACAGCCGCGCTTTCATTTTATTCCCCCGCAAGAATGCGCCGTTGCTGATGAAGGGGC
>JAEWWD010000052.1 GCA_023396535.1 Bacillota bacterium | reverse complement strand
GATTACCGAGCATCGAAGCGCATTTTCCTCCGTATTTTCAGGCGCCGGACGAACAACGCCGGCGCCGCTCTTTTAATCATTATACGGGAAAAACCAAATCTTCGCAATGCCGGCGCTTAATGTGAATTACTGTCTTAAAAAGCCCAGCAGCACCCGGCGTATGATATCCCTCATGAATGCCTGATCCACATCCGCCTGTGGAACGAGTTCTACTTTTCCCTTCTCCACCCCATCCGCGGTCTGATACGAAACGTTGCCCACAACATCCCCCGTACTGAGCGGGGCCTCCAAGCGGTCCGGAATATTCTCCACCGCTGTCAGCGCCGGTTCGCTTTTATCGAGGAGCAATACTACGGTATCCTTGGCGACAAGATTCACCTCGCGCCGTGAACCTCCCTGCACACGCACGCTTTCGGCTATGACGTCGCCTGCATTCGCCAGGCATTGCGCTTTCTTTGTAGCAAATATCTGATCCAGCATATTGCCGGCTAACGCAAAGCGGGTATTCGCATTCCTGCATCCGAGAGTCACGCATATCAAGTGCGTATCCCCGCGTATTACGTAGAATACGCCGCAATAACCGTCTTCAGCCGAGGAGCCTGTCGCAACCCCTACGCAGCCCGCGTATGTGCGCAGCATCCTGTTGGCGTTGACAAGCTCCGTTTCCCTGCCGTCCTGGTGAGAAATGCCCTCCAGTGTAAGCTTGCTGTGCGCGGTGAAGCAGGGACTCTTCATGAGCGCCGCGCCAAGTATGGCCAACTGTCGGGGGCTCAGCCTAGCGCCCGTGCCAAGCGCGTTGTCAAACGCTGCGTCTATTCCCAATTCGCTAAACCGCTCCCGTATACGCTCCGCGAACGCTGTTTCCGTGCCAAACGCAGCTTCGCCCAGCGCAAGTATCGCGTCGCCGGCGCTGATCATGATGGCCGCCTTCATAAGCGGCGCGGCGCTTATGGTCTCGCCGGCTTCAATGAACGCTGTCGGCCCCCCTATACTCGCTGCCTTGTCGCTGATCATAAGGTTCGATGTTAAATCCAGCGCGCCACTATCTACCGCTTCGCACAGTACGAGTATGGCTGGCAGTTTTACCAGTCCCGCTACCGACTGTGGCGTATCGGCGTTACTTTCAAGGAGCGGTTGTTGTGTACTTGCCTCCACTAAAAGCGCGCCGCTGGCATCCTCCATGGATACGGCCGGCTGTTCCGGTTCAGCCTTCGCTACGCTTATTGGCACGCTCAGACAAACCGCAAGCAGCAGCGCTATCCATCTCAGACGCTTTTTTCTGCCTGTAAGATCATATATGGCGGCCGCTTTTTGCAACATCGCCCATCCCCCCTTTGCACTCTTTACAACATATGCCTTTCAAAAATGCCGCATGCAGAGGGATATGAAAACCTGTGCTTAAAAACAGCCAAAAGCGGCGATTTTTATATCGCCGCCCTTCATCGGATCATTATTCTCGTAAAGCGCTTTCCTTCTTTAATTGTCTGAGCCTTTTTCGTATTGGAACGCTGATAAGAAATACGAGTAGCGCTACCCCCACGTTTATCGTTCCGATCATCCGATTGGAGGGGGATGCAAACGCAATATTCACGATTCCTATTACGAGATTGAGGCCGGCAGCCCAGTCACATAACAGTTTAATGCGGCGAAAATGCCTGATTTTCGACGGGATATCCGAATACAGATCAAAGGGCCCGTCTTCCGCTTTTTTCCTGAAGTATACCCAGTACAGCAAAGAACCGACGTGCTCCACGCCCAAATCCTCCATAAAGCGGATATAGGCGATGCTTTCCGCATCGGTAGGATATCGGCGCAGCAGTTCCAGCCTGTAGATATATTTGCCGGGCTCCCCTTCTTCAAATACATATCTGCAAAGGCCGACGCCGCACAACTGCATGCCCTTTGCAGACATTTCGTTGAGCCATTCCTCCTCCTTCTCATATTGGCCTACCGTGAAAATCCTATAAACCGTATGCCTCATATATTTCCCCCCGTGATGCGCAATCCGTTTTCCAAAAGCTCCCGCAGCCTGTTCAATTCCGTATTTACGGCGAATTTCCCCGCCGCGGTAATTTCGTATTCCTTTTTTCTTGCGCTTGCTTCATAAGGCAGCGGACGTATCCAGCCTTTTTCCAACAGCGAGTTAATCGCTCCATAAAGCGTACCCGCCGCTAATACCACCCTTCCTTCGCTTTGCTCCATTACAAACTGCATGATGCCATACCCATGCCGGGGCTGATACAGCGACAGCAATATATAATAGACAGCCTCGGTCAATGCAATATTATCCGGCATATTATTCTCCCTCATATCGCATTCCGATATAACGTCATCCGTTATATCGTGTTGCGATATTATTATATCGGAAGGCGATATAACTGTCAATACAGATTCAAAAAAATAACCCGCCATATTTTGGCGGGCGTATGATTACATTCGATTATCAGTCCATCATACGGGGTTCTAGCAATATTTTGGTGCTTGTGATATGATCGTGCAGCATCTCGCAGGCACGTTCCACATCCCGCGCCCTGCAGGCATCCAGGAGCTCCGCATGCTGTCGGTTGGATTCCCTGTGATGTACGGGCTCGCTGTAATAGACGCGTATATAACGGTCGACATTGGCGTGCATTTGCTCGATCAATCGGAACAGCATCTGGTTTTGGACCGGCTCGTATAAAGTGAAATGAAAACAGGAATTCAGTTCCTCCAACCTGTTGGGCGCGGTTTCCTGCTGTTCTTCATCTATAATCGCCTGCGCCGTTTCCAGAGTTTCAGCCGTCATAATGGGAATAGCCTGGCGCAGCGCTCCTACCTCCAGCAGGGCGCGGACATCCATGATATCCTCCATTTCCTCCAGAGAAAGCTTGGTAACAACAGCGCCCCGGTTTGGATAGATACGGACGAGGCCCTGCGCTTCCAATTGACGGAATGCCTCCCGTACGGGAATGTGGCTCACGCTGAGCGCAGCGGATATTTCATCCTGTTTCAAAGGCATGCCGCCAGGTAATACGCCGCGGACGATAGCCGCGCGCAATACCTGAAACACCCAATCCCGTGCCGCCATGGAACGAGGCTGCATTTCGCTTGCAATCTGACCCAAATTCAACGTGACGTGCTCTTTCATGCTGTGCGGCGCCTAAATACTGCGGCGCGCATCCCCCCGTCTGTTATTTGGTGTTGTGTTTACATACTAGTATGCGCGTCCTTGCGCGACGCGCCTGACTGGACGCGTATTTCCAGAGCAGTATTTTCTTATCTAGTATATATGATATAGGATTTACCTGCAAGCCGTCAAGCATGCATGAAAGCGGGTGATATCCTTTCCTAGAAAACGGGGCCCTTATATCGCGGTATCCATTGCTAACGGCGGACTATCCCTTGTCCCAACGGCATATATTTTTGAAAGAAAGGCCGGTGTGTGTATTGGAGTTGACATATTCCGCAATGCGCGCCAGACTGCAGGCGTATATCAAGGATCATTTCAGCGTGATCGCCGTCATATTATTCGTATTTTTGGCAGGAGTGGCGTCGGGTCTGCGCATCATACAAACCATGTACCATGACGAGGCCGCGCAAATACTGCATGCGCTCCCTTCCGTATTGCGTTCCGACGGCGCACCCTGGCTGAACTGTTTCCTTCTTTCTCTTTTTTCACATGTCTTTGTGTCCGGATTGCTGCTGCTGAGCGGTCTTTGGCTTCCCATGGCGCCGCTATGGCTTGCGGGCATACTCCTACGGGGTATGCTTTTGGGTGCGGCGATAGGCGCCTGTATATCCTCCTGGCCGTTATCAACCGGAATCATCGTATTGATATTGCTGCAAATGGAAGCTGCGGTTCTGCTGCCTCCCCTATTGCGCCTTGCGGTGCTTGCACAGACACAGCTTGCGGAAAAATGCAAGCAAAAGCTCGGCGTTACGCAGTTATCCTCGACTTTTATGGAATATTCGGTATTCTTTCTGAAAGGGACACTTGGGCTTATTCCCGCCATAGCATTTCAGAGTTTACTGACGCCCGCCATACTCGCGCTGTTTTGCTGACGCTGCATGAAG
The DNA here is from genome assembly GCA_023396535.1 of Bacillota bacterium. Lineage (GTDB taxonomy): Bacteria > Bacillota > Clostridia > Christensenellales > CAG-138 > JAEWWD01. Next base: position 1,745 of record JAEWWD010000052.1, on the reverse strand, counting down.
GTTGACCGATTATCCTGCCGGTGTTAGAATCGCATGAAAGCAGAATGCTAAAAAATACCGGAAAGGACAAGGCCATGAAAAAGCGCGCAATCGTAATCGTGATGGACAGCGTCGGCATAGGCGCCCTTCCTGATGCCTCAAAATACGGGGATGCAGGTTCCCACACGCTGGGAAATATCTATCGGGTATGGGGACGGCTAAATCTTCCCAACCTTTACTCGCTGGGCCTTGCACATATAGAAGACAGCCGACTGCCAAAGCCGGACATGCCTCCCGCCGGAAGCTATGGACGTGCCGCGGAGGAAACGGCCGCAAAGGATACCACCAGCGGGCATTGGGAGTTGATGGGCGTTCCTATGGAAGTGCCATTCCGTACATATCCGAATGGTTTTTCGCCTGGACTGATGCGGGAATTCGAGCGCCGCATTGGCCGCGGCACGTTGGGGAATTGCGTTGCATCAGGCACTGAGATCATTCAGAGGTTAGGGAATGAGCATGTGCAGACAGGAAAGCCCATCGTCTATACCTCGGCGGACAGCGTGTTCCAGATCGCCGCGCATGAAGAGGTGATTCCGCTTGACGAGCTTTATCATATTTGCGAAGTTGCCCGTGATATGCTTACAGGCGACAACCTGGTTGGGCGCGTCATCGCGCGCCCGTTTCTGGGGACCAATGGGACATATAAACGGACAGAAAACCGCAGGGATTACGCCGTACCTCCTCCTTATGACACGGTGCTGGACGGACTCGAGCGGCGCGGCCTGAAGAACGCCGGGATTGGCAAGATCGAGGATATATTTGACCACAGGGGCATTATGATTTCCGATCATACCCACAACAATCCGGATGCAATCCGCGCTGTTGTTCGTATGCTGCGGGAAACCGACGGCGATTTTTTCTTCGCGAATCTTGTGGATTTTGATATGCTATACGGACACCGTAACGATGTGGAAGGCTACGCCACAGCCCTTGAGTACTTTGATTCCCAACTCCCCTCCATACTGGAATCTATGCAGGAAAAGGATATACTTCTCATCACAGCCGATCATGGATGCGACCCGACGACCGCAAGCACCGATCATTCCCGCGAGTATATTCCGGTTGTCATAACCGGAAAACCCGTTCAGCCGGGAGTGAATATCGGTACGCGCGCGAGCTTTGCGGATATTGGGGCAACGGTCTATGAATATCTTACAGGGGAAGCATGGTCTGTTGGAAAATCATTCTGGGGAAGTATAGAAAGGCCGTAGTATCCATTACTGCACAGAGTTATGACCACAGGAATAGGGCAATAACACTTTAGTCTTAGACCGCCCCAAAAAACCTATCAGGGGCTCGGGGACCGCCTACACCGTTGGTGCGGTCGGCGATTTCTGAGCTCAAAAGTGCCGTCAGTACTTTTTTGACAAGCTGCGGCGGGAATACGGCAATACCGTTTCCCGCCTTTTTGAGGTGATTTCACATATCGACGAAAGGATAAAACGTATAGAACCAACCAGAATAAAAAGCGTCGCGGTATACGCGCCCCGCGACGGATACGGAGATATTTGCGATGAAAAAACTCCTGCGTCCATTGTTTTTTATAACGTTTGGAATATACTGTATCGTTCTTCTAAGCCTGCTGTTATTAAACAGGTCTTCCTTTTATACAAAGGACTTTACGGAGTATGCGCGGAACTCCGTTAATCTGGTGCCCTTTCAAACTCTTTTGGAGCTGTTCCGCCGCAATGCGGAGCGAAGCATCA
>JAEWWD010000051.1 GCA_023396535.1 Bacillota bacterium | reverse complement strand
GGCTTATACCGGATGTCATCCGTGTTTCTCAGCTCGTGAGCTTTGTCGTGTTTGCGGCCGGTATCTTGTTCATACTCGTACGGCGCGCGAGGGAGAAGAAACTGAACCGTCTCATCTGGCCTTCGCCGGAAGAAGCGGTGGAAATAGCGGTTGAAAACGCCATACTGGCCGAGGAAAGAAAGAAGTCCGGCAAGCTTAAGGACTCCGATAAAGGGGATACCTCCGATAGCGAAGAAAAAACGGGAACGGATTCCGCTGAAGGCGCGGCAGAATCTGAAAATACCGATTCGGTTGATGAGCAAAAGCCTGAACAGACGGAAGCTGACGGCAACACGCAGGACAAGCCTTCCGGCGATGCAAGCGAATCTTCCGGCGAAGAGCTCCGTGAGAAAGAGGATACGCTGTAATTTGTTTTGGATGCAAAAACGGCTTTCAGACCGCTGCCTGAAAGCCGTAACACTATTATGCCGATATTATGAGGTAAAAGCATGCGCAATCTGACCATGATGACGGATCTTTATGAGCTCACCATGATGTATGGATATTTCAAACATGGTATGGATCAAAACGAAGCCGTGTTCGACCTCTTTTTCCGCCAGACCAGAGAGAACAGCGCTTATGCGGTTATGGCGGGGTTGGAGAGCGCGATCGATTATATTAACAATCTGCATTTTGATGATGAGGATATCGCGTACCTTCGCTCGCTAAAGCTTTTTGACGAGCCGTTTTTCGATTACCTTCACAACCTGCGCTTTACCGGCGAGCTGTACGCCATGCCGGAGGGTACCGTCGTATTCCCGCAGGAGCCTCTTGTGCGCATTAAGGCGCCTATCCTGCAGGCACAGCTCATAGAGACTACGCTTTTGAATCTCATCAACCACCAGACGCTGATTGCGACAAAGGCAAGCCGGGTCGTATACGCCGCGAACGGCGACCCTGTAATGGAATTTGGGCTCAGGCGCGCGCAGGGGCCCGACGCCGGCATACTCGGCGCAAGAGCCGCCGTCATTGGCGGTTGCGTCGGGACCAGCAATGTGCTGACCGGGCAGCTCTTTGATATCGCCGTCATGGGCACGCATGCGCATAGCTGGGTCATGAGCTTCCCGGACGAGCTGAGCGCATTCCGCGCCTACGCAAAGACATATCCGGATACCTGCATGCTGCTGGTGGATACGTTTGATACGCTGCGCTCCGGCATGCCCAACGCCATCCGGGTGTTCGACGAGCTGCGCGCAGCGGGACACGAACCGGTAGGCATACGCCTCGATTCCGGCGATCTTGCGTATCTTTCCAAAAAGGCGCGCGAGATGCTGGACGAAGCGGGCTATCCAAAGGTGAAAGTGTGCGCGTCCGGCGATCTCGATGAAACGCTCATCCGGGATCTCAAAGCGCAGGGCGCCTGCATCGATATCTGGGGCGTGGGTACGAAGCTGATCACTTCGGACGATCACCCCGCACTGGGCGGTATCTATAAAATGGCTGCGGAAATCGTAAACGACGAGATGGTGCCCAAAATGAAGCGGAGCGATAATCCGGCGAAGGTAACGAATCCCGGCTATAAAAAGGTCTACCGGCTTTACAAGAAGAAGAACGGCAAAGCTATTGCGGATCTCTTGACACTTGAACATGAAACTATAGATGAAGACAAGCCTCTGCGTATATTCGATCCGGCGCAGACCTGGAAATCCATGGTATTGACGGATTTCACCGCGCGCGAACTGCTAGTACCTATTTTTGTCAACGGCAAGCAAGTGTACCGTTCTCCGGACATACATGAAATTCAGGAGTATGCCAAACGGGAGCTTTCCACCATGTGGGAGGAATATAAACGCCTCTTGAATCCGCATGTCTATAAGGTCGATTTATCGGACGAGCTGTATGATCTCAAGCAAAAGCTGTTACGCGAGTACAGCGCGCCGGAAGCATGAACCGGCGCCTGTTGGTCTGCATTCTCATATTGGCGATGCTGCTGCCGGGATGTATCCGGCAGCGGCCCGTTCTAGCGGCGGAAGCGACGCCCGCGCCCACGCCTACGCCCTCGCTTCCGCCTGTTGCGCAATCTCTCATTCCGAAACCGGAGCAGACCGATGCGCTGGGGACTGAGATATTGGGCGAGGATCACTTTCTTCGGTATCTGACGTTTACGGATTTGCGTGTCTACGAATACGAAGGCGGCACTTTGTTCGATGGCATCTGTAAAAACGATTATCCCGAAACGCTGACGGGCTCGATCGAATTGGTGTTTACCGACAAGGACGGTACTGTCGTCGCCCGTGCGCCGGTGTATACGCGCAACGGGGACAATGCCTTTGCGCCGGGCGAAACTGTGCTTTACGTCGAAATCGATACGGATATGGATATCCGTATGCTTCCCTTTTCCATAATCGTTACACAAAAAATTTTGCCGCAGCCGACGATGCCTGCGGCTGAGGCACAGAACAATACCATTGCCGGGGGGTAATGTATGCCCAAAAAGGAAATGCCCGTATTCTGGCAGCGCTTGTGGGAGAATTTTACACAGCTCCCGTACTTTAGGGCTGCACAGATTTCTAAAAAATCTCTGCAAACATTGCTGCAGGAGAACAATTTTCGAGGCCGCCTGATGAGCCTTTTACCCGATGAGCAATATGATTGCAGGGAAATACTTGATATTTGCCGGCCAGTGATGGCGCAGCTATGTGAAGAACCTCAAGGAGGGTGGCTGCCTTGTCTGTACGATCAGCTTGTTGAACGTCTGTATCCGTCCGATCCGCCGCTGGAACAACCGGTATGGTTTGCACGTGGCGGTTTATTCTATCTTACGGTGCTCCGAACATTCCTGCAGCAGGAAATGCTGAGCGGCCCGTTCGATCCTATGACGCATTTTCGGTATGCGACGCCCGAAGAATACGGAAACAGCCCGACCGAACAGCAATACACTGTGTTTTTACAGCGGGTGGACGAGTATTTTATTACGGAACTGATGCGGATCGGGCGCGCAATCAAGCCGTTTGATCTCTTGGGGCATGTCGCCGGCGTACATCATATCGCCATGCATATGGCGCGGCAGCTTGCTCGCCTGGGCGTACCGGTGGATATGCCTCTCGTTTCCGCGGCAGCCGCCTCGCACAACATAGGCAAATACGGCTGTAAAGGCAGCGAACAGCAGCGTATCCCATATCTGCATTATTATTATACGGAGGAATGGCTTAAACGATATGACCTTGAAAGCATAGCACATATAGCGTCCAACCATTCCACCTGGGATTTGGAGCTTGAGAATCTGCCGGTTGAATCCCTTTTGCTGATATACGCGGATTTTCGCGTGAAAAGCCAGCGCAGGGAACGCCTGCGCGAGCAGGTTTTGTTCTACACACTGAAGGAATCCTACGATATAATCCTGAGTAAGTTGGATAACGTCGACGACGCGAAGCGCAGGCGGTATGAGCGCGTTTATGCAAAGCTGGCGGATTTCGAAGCCTATATCGTTTCACTGGGCGTTAATCTCGACCCGTACTCGGACGAGCTGAAACCGGCGGCGCGTATGGACGCCGTACTTCTAAGCGCCGAGGGTGCGGTTCAGGGGCTCAAATACCAGGCTATTTCTCATAACCTCAGGCTGATGCATAAAATCAGCTCCGAGACCTCGTTTGTGGACCTTCTTGAGGATGCCCGCACCGAAACGGACTGGCAGAATATCCGCACGTATATCGACATTTTCGAAGAATACTTCACCTATATGACGCAGAAGCAAAAGCTTCTGACCATGCGCTACCTGTACGACCTGTTCATGCACAGCCAGGGCGATATTCGCTATCAGGCCGCGACGTTGTATGGGCGCATGCTGTCCGGGTATGACGCTGTGTACCGCAAGGAATTGCCCGCGCATATCCATATCCCGCCGGAGGAGCAAAACAGTTTCTCCATCTGGAAGGAAAGTCTGGAACTTATACTTACTCCCGACCATAAAATAGCGCCCAGCCATCGTGCGTGGATATCCTATACGCTCAAGGTAATATTGCCGTCGCTTTTGGGTACCTGCAAATCCTCGGACGCGGACGCGTATTTGCAGATATACTTTGCCTGCTTCGATGATGCCAGGTTTGAGGAAGCATCCATCGCGTTTGTATTGCTGGACAGCCTTCTGCATGTTCCGTCGGCCATGCTCAACCAGGAGCGCCTTTGTGTGCCGCTGCGCGTTGCGCGGCGGCTTGCGGCGTTGAGCGAGCCCCGCATGCACGCGGCCGCGCTCAGGCTGGCGCTGCGCGTATTGGAGCTTGAGAATTTGCGCGAATCGTGCGCGGACGCAGTGCGGGATGTGCTCGACGCTGTTCCATCTGAACGCGATATGGCCATCACATACCTCATGCTGCAGGCCTATGAGCGGCTGCCGGGTACGGAGAGGGAACGGTCAGTTTGCGTGGGTGTGCTGAACAAGCTGGATATTGCCGATCTGTTTCTTGAAAATCTTAAGACGGCGACGCCCTGGATCATGAAAGAGGTCAACATACAACTGCTGCTCTATCGCGTGCATCACGGCGGGCAGGCCCATGCATTCCAGGTCGCGACGCATTTGGCAAACCTGATACGCGTCAGCGAGCGTTTTGCCGTACGCCATAGATCCGGCGAAGCGCTGGTGCGCATGGCTCCTCTTTTGACGCTGGATCAGCGCAACGAGATAGCCGTTGAGATGACAAGGGGCATGGAAAGCGCCAGCTATGAATTTTCCAAATATATCCCGCAATATCTCGGCCAGTTTGTGCTGCATCTGCATCCCAAGGAGTTCGACGAGGTACTCAGCGAACTGGAGCATTATATCAAATCCGCAAACGCGCGGGCGGCCTGCGTCACGCTTTCTACGCTCGGCGTGCTTATCCAGCAATACGATGTTGAATATCTGCTTGCGTTTCAGGAGCCGCGCAAGAATTACGAGGCGCGCAAGCGCCGCATGCTGAGCATGCTGATCGGGGGGGTGGCGCATCACAGCGAAGTAGCGAGTCGCGAGGCGTTCCTCGTTTTAGGTAAACATATTTTCGGAGGCCCGCTGACGCATGCCCGCAAAAACGAGCTGTTCGGCATCATGCACAAAAAACTGCTGATGCTCATTGAAGAGCAGTCTCCGGGTACGCTGACGTTCTTCAATAACGCGGCGTCGCTCAACCATATTTACCGCTTTATTATCGATTACCAGATTCGCTTTGGGTTGTTTAAATTCCCGCGCGCTAAAAAGATCGCGTTTTTCCCCGGGACGTTTGATCCCTTCTCGACCAGCCACCTGGGTATTGTGAACGAAATGCGGCGAATGGGATTCGAGGTATACCTGGCGTTGGATGAATTTAGCTGGTCCAAACGCACGCAGCCGCATATGACCCGCCGCCGCATCGTGAACATGTCCGTCGCAGATGTGTTTGGCGTGTATCTGTTTCCGGACGATATTCCAATCAATCTTGCAAACCCGAAGGATCTTATAGCGCTTCGATCCCTTTTCCCCGGCAGGGAAGTCCATATCGCCGTGGGCAGCGATGTGGTGCGCAACGCTTCCGCTTACCGAAATCCGCCCAGCGAAAACTCCATACACGGGTTCGACCACATCGTATTTTTGCGCAATATGGAGCGGGACGCCTGGCAGATTGAACGGGAAATGGTGGCTTCGCGTCTGCGCGGCGAAGTACGCGAGCTGGCGCTGCCGCCGTATTTGGAGGAAGTAAGCTCCAGCCGTATCCGCGACAATATCGATCACAACCGCGATATTTCCACGCTGGTGGACCCGGTCGCCCAGGCGTTCATTTACGACAACGGCCTGTATCTGCGTGAGCCGCAATATAAAGAACTGCTGCGCCCTGAAACGTTGTATTTCCGCAGATATGCCCCGACGCAGGAGGATATTCGAACCCAGTTGTTTGATTTGGCTATCCAGCAAAACGACTGTTGTACAAATCCAATGGATGTGGGTCAACTGACTGATGATTTGAAGAAGCGTCTGCAGAAGCCGGGCGCGCAGATTATTGCGATGCATGAGAATCACGGCCAAACGGCGGCGCGCGGCATCGCCGTGTTCTATTCCACATCCGCGGAGCGTCTGTTTGACGAATTTCAGAATATAACGCTTGCGGAATACGCGCGCAGGCATACGTCCGGGCATATCGCGGTGCTTGCGGGCATTTACGTACGAAAGGACGTAAACCGCGAGGATACCGTGCGCCTGCTGCTGACCGAAACGCTGGCGGAATGCCTGAAGCAGGAATATACCTATGCCCTGTGTGTGGGCGCGAACAGCCCGCATGACGATAAATTCTATAGTGCGCTGGAGCGGCAGGGCTTTGTCCCGCTGCCCGAGACCGTAAAGGAGGCCCCGGTATATGCGGTGGACATGCGTTCGCCCATCGCGGTGATAGAGGATGTGCAGCAGCGCATTAAGCCTCCCCTTTGCGATGATCCCGAGGTGATCGATGTATTACGGACTGCACACAAGAGCTTTTCTTCGTCCATGTCAAAATTGTATGAAGGAAGGCTGGTGCTTTCCTTCCATGCGGGGCTACTAAATCACGCCCTGGTACAGAAGATCATGCAGGCAAACCATGTCGAGCATATCCCTCCCGAGGTGCGGCAGCTTGGCGAATATATGTGCGTGCCGTATGGGAAAACGCTGCGCGGCGTGGCGGTGCCGAACACCGTTACCAAGATGCTGCATGTGGATAAGACATACGAGCCGGATATGAAGAGCTTTTCCATCACAAAGTATCCGGGGTACTCCTCGCTGATCAATCAGATCCGTACTATCAAATCCTTCAATCGGCCAGTTTTGCTGGTGGACGACCTCCTGCACAAGGGCTACCGGCTGGAGGCGCTGGATCCGCTGTTTAAGCAGGCGGGGCTGGATATCAAGGAGATCATCGTCTGTATACTTTCCGGAAGGGGCAAGGACTTGATGGCCGTGCAGGGACGGCAGGCGGAATGCGTGTATTTCATACCCAATCTGCGTTATTGGTTTATTGAAAGCATGATGTATCCTTTTTTGGGCGGGGACAGCGTGCAGCGTCCTTCAACCCGGGCGACGTACCTGCTTCCCTCCGTGAACCAAATATACCCGTATACTTCGCCGTTGTTCATATCCGGCGCTTCCAGAAGCGCCTTGTTCGACCTGTCGCTTACCTGCCTCAATAATTCGCTCGAAATACTGCGTACGCTGGAACGGCGGCATCAGGTGATGTTCGGTTGCAACCTCACGCTTACCCGTCTGGGCGAAGCGACAATTACCCCGCGCGTGCCGGACAGGGGCGGCAAGCTGTTTTACGACCGCGTACTGTCGCCCAGCGAATATGTGGAAACGGATATTGAAACACTTTTAAGGCTGGAAAGCCAGCTTCGATAAAGCCAAGCTTCGATAGCCAAAGGAAGGGGAACGCCATGGAGCATATATATAGAGACGACAGCGTCGTGTTTTTGCCAGGGCGTGATCCTTTGCGCGCGAAAGCCAGCTATCGCGTTACGCATCCTATTCAACTTCAGCTGCGGGAGAGCGTGGACTGGCTCAATGCGAATGGACTATACCCAATGGAATTATCGGAAGAGCTGCTGCAAAAGATCCGGTCGGGTTGCGCACGCGTGGTGAATATCAACCATCCTGCGGCGCAGCGCCTGATAGAGCGGCCCTGGGACATTCCTTCCGGCAAGCTGCGCGTGCATGTACTGGCCATGGGCGACGTGGGCGCGACGCTGTTATTGGGGCTGGTACTGCTGGGCGGGGATGTAATATCCTCGATAGGCATTTGCGATGTGCGCGAGCATGTGCTTCGCCGTTACGAATATGAAATGAACCAGATCTCCTGGCCGTTCGAATACGACGCTTTGCCGGCCGTACAGACTGTGCCGCAGGAGGAACTGTTCGAGTGCGACGTTTTTGTGTTCTGCGCCTCCCGCGCGGTACCCCCGGTGGGCGTCGCGGTTGAAGATGTTCGGATGGCGCAGTTGCAGGGCAACGCGTCTATTTTAAAAGCGTATGCGAAGCAGGCGCGAGAAGCGGGCTTTCACGGTTTGTTTGCGGTGGTATCCGATCCCGTGGACCTGCTGAGCCAATACGCGTTTCTGGAAAGCAACCGAAATGAGGCGGGCGTTTTGGATTGGCGCGGCCTGTTGCCCGAGCAGATACGTGGCTACGGGCTGGGCGTCATGAACGCGCGCGCGGCCTATTACGCAAAGCGTGCCTCGCGCTTTGCATCCTTCCTAACCCAGGGGCGCGCGTACGGCCCTCACGGCAAAGGCCTTATCATCGCGAACAGCGTCGAGGCATATGATGATGCGCTTTCGCTGGAGCTTACCCGCCTGGCCACGGAAGCCAATCTGCGCATGCGTGAGGCGGGATTTAAGCCCTACATCGCGCCGGCGCTTTCCTCCGGCGCAATGTCCATACTGTTGACAGTCCGCAGGGAATGGCATTACAGCGCCATTTTCCTGGACGGCGTGTATTTCGGTTGCAAAAACAGGCAATCCAGTATGGGAATTGAAGCCGAGACGCTGTCGCTGCCTTCCGCGCTGCATGAACGCATACGACAAGAGCATGCTATGTTGTGGGAACAGGGAAGCCAATGGCGGGGCATGAATTAAAAAGTGTCGCTGCATTTTAGCCGGAAGGAGAGGCATATGTCGGTTTTACAGGTAATTCTTCCGGGTGAATGTTCCAAAAGGCTGCAGCATGTGTTGGAATATTCGCTATGCGGGACACGGCATATTCTGCGCGGCGCAATAGATCCAGCGGTCGACGGTCCGGTTTTATTCGCGGCCAGCATATACGCTTCAGGGGTGAATACCTCTCTGTGCGCGCTGCTGCAGCAACTCCGCACACACCCCGGATTGCCCAGCGGCAGGGTATGCGGCGTTTTGATAGATGGCGAAACCGAATTATATACAAAATCTGTCGGCCGGGACGTTGTGCTTGCCGCAAACCTGTGCGGCTGCACATTTCCGGGTCGTCCACTGGTGGAAGGCACCGGTTCGCTGAATAACTTCAGCATACTTGCGGGAAACGCAGGGGAAAGCAAGCTGCAATCCTACAAAAACGCGGCGCGCGAGCTTATTGAGCGAGTCATGTGCTATCAAAAACCGTCTCTTAAGCGGCCGCGCCTGCTGGTGCTGCATGCAAGCAACCGCGAAACCTCAAACACGATGGCGTTGTGGTCCATGGTACGGCGGCACATTGAAAAGGATATCGATATGC
>JAEWWD010000013.1 GCA_023396535.1 Bacillota bacterium | reverse complement strand
ATTGTATCCATACCTGCCGCCAGCAGCAGCCGTTTGAGCTTGAAAAGCACGCTGTCCCCCGGCGTGGCGCGAAAATCGGTGAAATAGACCTTGGATGCCGTCATGTATTGCCTCCTGCTTGTGGTTGTCTTCTTCCAGTATAAGACTTTCGGCCCTGTATTGGAAGGGGCGAAGTTTGACGTCAGTGCTGCCGGTTAAGGCGTACCGCTGCCTGTAGGAACAAATATGTATCGCCGCCTGCGGGCGGCGACGAATGATTTTTTTATTATAAAGCGGGAGGGCTTCGCCCCCCGCACCCCCTGAGATACGGGCATGGTATAAAGTGAAGATTATTGGGATATACCGTTAATATGTAGGATGTTATAGTTAGGAGAATGGAATATAATAGGTCTTATTTATGTCAAGCCAAAGAATTATGAAGTTAAAATTATAATCACCTATATGTAAAACGAATTACTCTACAATTCTAGGTTTTAATTCGTTATGGAGACCACGCCCTCTTTTTCTCGGATCATCACTTCCAAGTCCTATCCGTTTAACAAATTTATTATGCACCTATTCGTACTCCAGGGGGAGCGGGGAGTCGAAGCCGAGCGCCGCTGCGGCGGATGAAGCGAGGCGAAAGACCAGTAAGCAAAGGAGTGCAAGGACGCAGCTATGCTGCGACGCGGCACGACTATTGCGAACTGTGAAGCCCTCCCGCTATTAAATAAAATAGATATTCATCGGCGCTGAAAGCGCCGATACCTTTTCCCCGCAGGCAGCAACCACGCGCAAATAGCTAACCTAGCGCGCGCCTTAATTCAATTCTTGTGAAACCACCCGCATTTTGTTATACTTTTTGCTGGTATCCTTCACCCGAATGGTGCATTTGGATCAGAGTAATCTTCAGGGGGTACGGGGGATCGTAATCCCCCGTGGTTCATTCAAATTCGGCGATTCACTCGCCGAATTTGCGGGAGAATGCCGTTATTACGGCATTCTAACCTGTAGAAAACCCACTGAAAGTCCGAAGGACTTTCAGTGGCATGGCAAACACTAGAAAGGAGGGGTGGTCATGGCCTACCACGCGGGCGCATATGACGCCGTCGTAATAGGCGCGGGCCACGCGGGCTGCGAGGCCGGCCTTGCCCTCGCGCGCATGGGGCTTTCTACGCTCCTTCTGACGCTCAACCTCGACAGCATCGGCCTCATGCCCTGCAACCCCGCCATCGGCGGCACCAGCAAGGGCCACCTCGTGCGCGAGGTGGACGCGCTGGGCGGGGAAATGGGGCTTGCCGCCGACGATACGCTCATACAGATCCGCATGCTCAACCTCGGCAAGGGGCCCGCGGTGCATTCGCTGCGCGCGCAGATGGATAAGCGCCGCTATCACGAGCGCATGAAGCACACGCTGGAAGCACAGCCCAACCTTGCGCTGCTGCAGGGCGAGTGCGCCCGCATACATACACAAAACGGGCGCGTATCCGGCGTCGTCACTACGGCGGGGGCGGAATTTGCCTGCCGCGCCGCTGTCGTTTGCACCGGCGTATACCTCAAAAGCCGCATATTGATCGGCGAATGGCAGCAGCAATCGGGGCCTGCGGGGCTCATGCGCGCGGAAGGGTTATCCGACGCGCTCTCTGAGCTCGGCTTCACGCTGCGCCGCTTCAAAACGGGTACGCCCGCACGGCTTAACGGCCGCAGCCTCGATTATAACGAAATGGAAATCCAGCGCGGCGACGTACCCATGCCCGCGTTCTCCTTCCTCACGCCGGAGCGGGATATGGAGCAGACGCCCTGCTACCTGACTTATACCAATGAGCGCACGCACGAAATCATCCGCGCCAACCTGCACCGCTCCCCCATGTACGCGGGCATCATAAAAGGCACCGGCACGCGGTATTGCCCCTCCATAGAGGATAAGCTGGTACGCTTTGCGGATAAGGAGCGCCACCAGATATTCATAGAGCCGGAAGGCCGCTCCACCGATGAACTATACGTGCAGGGCATGAGCACCAGCCTGCCCGCCGACGTGCAAATACAGATGCTGCGCACCGTCCCCGGGCTCACGCGCTGCGAAATGGTGCGCCCCGGCTACGCCATAGAATACGACTGCATCGACCCGACGGCGCTCGACGCGCGGCTTTGTGCCCGCGAAATCCCCGGCCTGTACTGCGCCGGGCAGATCAACGGCACCTCCGGTTACGAGGAGGCCGCCGCGCAGGGGCTGTACGCCGCCATCAACGCGGGGCTGTACCTGAAAAACGAGGAGCCGCTGACGCTTTCCCGTTCCGACGCGTATATCGGCGTGCTCTGTGACGACCTGACCACCAAGGGCGCGGACGAACCCTACCGCATGATGACCTCCCGCGCCGAATACCGGCTGCTGCTGCGGCAGGACAATGCGGATCTGCGGCTCACCGCGCTCGCCCGAAGAACAGGCTTGATTGGCGGCGCGCGCTACGATATGCTTCTGCGCAAGCAGGAAGGCATTGCCCGCGCCACCGAGGCGCTCCGCCGTATCGCCCCGCCGGACGTGATATTGCAAACCTACCTCGCGCAAAAGGGCGAACCGCCCGCAAAATCCGGCGTGATGCTCGCGTCGCTTTTGAAACGGCAGGGCGTGCGGTATACCGAACTCGCCGCTCTGTACGATCTTCCCGCCCTCGGCCCCGACGCGTTGGAGCAGGTGGAAATAAACGCGCATTACGACGGCTATATCGACAAGCAGCGCGAGCAGGTCAAGCGCGCGCAGTCGCTGGAGGATGCGGATCTTCCGCCCGACGCGGATTATCTCTCCATAGGCGGGCTCCGCATTGAAGCGCGGCAGAAACTGAACGCGCGCAAACCCCAGAGCATCGGCCAGGCCGCCCGCATTCCCGGCGTATCCCCCGCGGATATCGCGGTGCTTTTAATCTGGCGGCGCACGCGGGAGGCAAACGCATGAGGGCACTGCTGGATGAAAAACTCCCCGATCTGAGCGCCGCGCAGCGGGACAAGCTGGCCGCGTATTTTACTATGCTCGTCGCCGCCAACGAGCGCATGAACCTCACCGCCATCACCGCGCCTGAAGAAGCGGCCGACAAGCACTTTGTCGACTCACTGCTCGCGCTTCCTTCTATATCGCAGGGCGCAAGCTGTATCGACGTCGGCACCGGCGCGGGCTTCCCCGGCATCCCGCTGCTCATCGCCCGGCCGGATATCCGCATGACGCTGCTGGACAGCCTTAACAAACGCGTCGCATTCTTAAAGGAAACGCTTGCCGCGCTGGGGCTTACGGCAACCTGCATTCACGCCCGCGCGGAGGACGCCGCAAAAGCCCCGCCCCACCGGGGCGCGTACGATATCGCGCTCTCCCGCGCCGTCGCACCCCTCCCCACCCTGCTGGAGCTGACCGTCCCTTTCCTGCGCACGGGCGGCATATCCATCTGCTACAAGGGCTCGGCCGCCCGCGAAGAGTCCGAAAGCGCGCAATCCGCATGCAAGGCGCTCAACTGCGCGCTGGAACTTAAAGAGTTCTCCATGCCCTACGGCGAGCGCACGCTGGTACTCGCGAAAAAGACCGCGCCCACCCCCGCCCGCTTCCCGCGAAAAGCCGGGGAACCATCGCGCAAGCCGCTATAATCACCGACAAACTCTAAATTCACAATGTATCGCCGCCTACGGCGTCGACGAAGGATTTTTTTATTATAAAGCGGGCGGGCTTCGCCCCCCGCACCCCCTGAGTACGTACGTTGTTACCGGGTACATATCCTGAGCTGGATATAGGAAGGGGGGACAGGGGGGAACGTCAGTTCCCCCCTGTATAGATAAATTTCGTCGGCTCAGTATGAGCCGATACCTCTGCACCCGCAGGCAGGTCTGCACGCAGATTTCCCTCGATGCCGAAAAAAAACTAATTATCTCGAATCCCCTGTTTGTTTGCAATATAGGCAGGAAACGAGCAACATTTATCGAATCACGATACCATGGGAGGGAGCACAATGGCAGTGTTCGACTTTTTAAAGGACAAGCGCGGCGAGGCCGCGCCGGCGGAACTCCAGCGGCCGGCGAACGTCTCCGTGACGCTGCCCGGCGCGGACGGCCGTAAGCTTCTGCGCCTGCCGGTCGATGATATCCGCCCCAACCCCAATCAGCCCCGCAAGACATTCGACGACGAGGGGCTGGAGGAGCTCGCCGACTCCATCCGCCAGGTGGGGCTGATTCAGCCGCTCGTGGTGCGCCGCATGCCGGACGGGTACGAGCTTGTCGCGGGCGAGCGCCGTCTGCGCGCGTGCAAGCTGCTGGGCATGCGCGAGGTGCCCTGCCTTGTGGAAGAAACCATGGTAGACCAGGAAAGCGCCATGGTGGCGCTCATCGAAAACCTGCAGCGCGAAAACCTGCACTATCTTGAGGAAGCGGAATGCTACGCGCAGCTCATATTGAGTTATAACCTCACGCAGGAAGAGCTCGCGGCCCGCCTGGGCAAAAGCCAGTCCGCCGTCGCCAACAAGCTCCGCGTGCTCAGGCTCGCCCCCGAGGTCAAGGAGGCCATGCTCGATGCGCGCATGACGGAGCGGCACGCCCGCGCATTGCTCAAGCTGCGCGACGAAAAGACGCAGCTTCAGGTCATCGAGAAGGTCAAAAACCGCGCGCTTTCGGTAAAGGATACCGAAAAGCTGGTGGAAAAGACGCTCAATAAGCTTTACGACGAAAAGCACGACGGCGCCGCCCCGCGCCCCAAGATACTGCGCTACCTCAGGGATTACCGGCTGTTCCTTAACTCCGTCGCCGCCGCCGCCAAGCAGCTTAACGAAAGCGGCATGTGCGTCACCGTGGAACAGACCGACGTCGCCGACGGCGTGGATGTGTATATCAAAGTGAGGCGGACAAAGGCTGAGGAATAAAGAAATACTCGAGGGCTCTGCCCTCGGACTCCCGCCAAGGGCCGTAACGGCCCTTGGAACCCTTATCGCAAACGCATAGCGTTTGCTGGGGGATTATATAGGATAGAAAACAGGCTTTGTCCGCCCGGTTTGGGAAGACGAAGTCTTTTTTTATCCGCACTGCAATAGTATTTCGTCAGCCTTCCCATTCCCAAAGGTATCGGCTCATACTGAGCCGACGATATTATTTCTATCGGGGGGAACTTGCGTATCCCACAGTTCGCAATGGTCGCACTGACTCTTTGCGAGTTAGTGCTCCCTTGCTCACTGGGCCTGTGCTTCGCTTCATCCGCCACAGGCGGCGCTCAGCACCGGCCCCCCCGATGCCCCCTTCCTATAAAGCGCACGACATTTTCATGCCCATTCGTGTCCAATCCCTTCCGGGG
>JAEWWD010000281.1 GCA_023396535.1 Bacillota bacterium | reverse complement strand
GCTCGTATATCACGCCGTGCATAGGCCATTCGGAGGATGGACGGTACTTTCCTTCCACCATGGTGCCGTCCGTGTTCATGACGACGATGTCGTCCGCCGTCATGGTTTCATAACGCACGCAGGTGGGCGTTATGAGCATCCGCGCTTCCTCGCGCAGATAGACGGAGAGATTGCCGCTCGTTCCCGCAAAAAGCTTGTTATTGAATGCATTCCTGCATACGTCGACCATTTGCTCTTTCAGTTGCTGATAAGTATTCATATTGCTCCTCTATACAACGATTCCATATTCCCCTTTGTTTCCGCTTGCGTAGTATCGTTTCAGATCATACGGGGCGTACACGCCGTTATCCGTTACGATACCGCTGACAAGATGGGGGGGCGTAATGTCAAACGAGGGATAATATCCTTTGACTCCCTGCATCGCCGTGCGCACGCCCATGGCCTGCAGCACAAACTCCGGGTCCCGCATTTCGATGTGGACCGTATCGACCGTCGGGTGTCCCTTGTCCGGCGCGCCGGTCGCGAAATAGGGAATGCCCATGTGGTTGGCGACGATGGCGATCTGGAACGTGCCAATCTTGTTGACGACGTAACCGTCCTGACAGATGACGTCCGCGGCGGAAGTGAACATGTCGATGTGTTCATGCTGCATGGCGTAGGCGACCATGTTGTCGGTAATGACCGTCACGTCAAATCCCATATCCTTCGCGACGCTTGCCGTCAGCCGAGCGCCCTGAAAATAGGGCCGCGTTTCGGCGCAGTAAATCTTCAGATCGTTATTGCGGGCTCTCGCTTCCTTGAGCATTTGCCCCACGATGGTCTCGCCGAAGCACTGCGTGAGTATCCTGCCGTTTTTCGGAAACAGACCCACCAGGTATTTCGCCATCACGCCTATTTTGTCGTAACGGGCGTTGTTCGCGCGTACAGTGTGCGCCACGATGGCGTCGCTTACAGTTTCGCCCGCCTCCATCGCGGCCTCCGCGGCCTGCAGGCAGCCCGCCGTAATGAACTTCATGCGGTCTACCGTAGTCGGGCGCGCATGCGAAATGGTATCCGCCGCTTTCCGTAGATAGTCAAGCCGCTCGGCTTTCCCCTTATCCCGGCATTCATACGCGGCCAGCGCCATGCCCATCGCGGCGGCGGTGTAAGGCCCAGCGCTTTGTGTGACCATATCGGTAATGGCCTTGGTCACCTCTTGGTGCGTTTTGCATGTTACAAATTCGACTTTTGTTGGGTAAATACGCCTGTCCAGTATCCGCACGCTGCCGTTCTCGTACCAGGCTACGTTCTCATACCGCAGCATAAAGGCCAGGCCTTCGTCCGATCTTTTCATGGTCTCTCCTCCGTCATCCGAATAAACGATCCGTCGTTTGTTTCAGATCATACTTCACTTTTTCATAATCGATCGTATAATACTGCCCGTTTTCGTAGAGTATTTTGCCGTTGACCATCGTCATTTTGACATCTGCCGCCTGCGCGGAATACGTGAGCAGCGCCGGGATATCGTACGCGGGTATCAAGTGCGGCGCGTCCATGTTGACGGCGATGATATCCGCCTTTTTTCCAACCGCCAGCTCGCCGCAATCCGGCCGGCCCTGCGCGCGCGCGCCGTTGACTGTGGCCATCGTGAGCAGCTCTTCCGGATTGACGATGGTCGGGTCGCCGGTATACCCGTTGTGCAGCACGGAAGCGAGATGTATTTCTTCGAACATATTCAGGTTGTTGTTGCTCGCCGCGCCGTCCGTGCCTATCGTTACGTTGATGCCTTTCTCCAGCAGCGTCTGAATGGGCATAAAGCCGCTGCCCAGCTTCATATTGCTGGACGGGTTATGCACGCAGGTCACACCCTTTTCTTTGAGCAGCTCGATGTCCTCCTGTTCCACCCACACGCAGTGCGCGGCAATGGTGGGGTTATCGAACACGCCAAGATCGTAAAACCACTTGGCAGGCGTCTTGCCGTAGCGCGCCTTGCATTCCCCATGCTCCTTGCGGGTCTCGGAAAGATGCAGATGCATACGGGCGTTCCGGCGCTTGCAATCCTCCGCATAAGGCCTGATCAACGCTTCATAGCTGGTATATTCGGCATGTATGGCAAAATCCGCAAGTATCCGCCCGCCGCCCGCGCCGTTGCAGTCGCGATAGAATGCAAGCGATTCCTGCACGCGGAAGCTTTTTTCATATGCCTCCGATGGGTCAAACCCCAGTATGGGCCGGTTCAGGTTGGCCTTCATGCCCGCTTGCGCGACTTCTTCCACCGCCACGCGGGATTGATCGTACATATCCGTGAAGCTGACTACGCCGGAGGCCAGCATTTCCATCATCGCGAGGCGGGTACCCACGCTGATATCGGGCGCGGTAAGCTTCGCCTCCACAGGAAACATGGCCTCGTGCAACCACCTGTCCAACGGCAGGCCGCTGCCCACACCCCGCAGGAGCGTCATGGCGGTGTGCGTGTGCATGTTGTACAGGCCCGCCATCAGCAAGTGGCCGGAGAGATCTTTTTCAGGCCCGAAATCCACTTCCGGCTTTTGCGCGCCGATATAGGCGACGGTATCCCCTGCAACGCCTATATAGCCGTTATTGAGCACTTCCCATGTATGGTTGCGATATAGAAGTATATCCGCATTTGAAAGCAGCATTTGCCCACTCCTTTACAGGTTCTTCAAAATATCCCTGACATATAACTGGAACGCGTCCGAAACGCGCTGCGCAGTGTCGTCCACTTCGGCGCCCGTGATCGGGGTTTTCAACACGCCCGCCGCCATGTTGGTAATCAAAGATAAACCAAGCAGCGGCATTTTGCAGTGCGCCGCGGTCAGCGCCTCCGTCACGGTGGACATGCCGACGGCGTCCGCGCCCAGTACGCGCGCGGCGCGGATTTCGGCAGGCGTCTCGAACTGGGGCCCGCAGAAATACTCGTATACGCCTTCATGCACACGCAGCGACGAGCGTTTCGCGCACTCCCTGGCGATTTCGCGCAGAGAAGCCGAATACATATCGCTCACGTCAAAGAAACGGTCGCCGAATTCAGGCACATTTTTGCCGCGCATGGGGCTCGCGCCCATCATGTTGATGTGATCCTTGATAATCATCACGTCGCCCGGCCGATAACTTTCATTTACCGCACCCGCCGCGTTGGTCAGTATGGTCCGCTTTGCGCCGAGCAGACGGAACAGGCGAACCGGAGCGGCCAGTTGCTCAAAGCTGTATCCCTCGTAATAATGGAACCGGCCCGACATACAGACGATTTTCTTTCCTTCGAGCATACCGAGTATGAGCTTACCGGCATGTGAGCTGACGGTTGAAAGAAGAAAATTCGGTATTTCCGCGTACGGGATAACGACAGGGTTTTCAATCTGCCCCGCGATGGGGCCAAGCCCCGTCCCCAGCACGATGGCCAGTTCAGGCTCAAAATCGATTTTGCTTCTGACGTATTTGGCAGACGCTTCATAGAATTCCAGATCAAACGCCATGATTTTCTCCTTTTAAGTTCTCAGTTCTTAATTTTCGATACGCGGCGAATCTGTACGGCATTGTACATCGCGAGCGCTACGACTGTCGCCACATAGGGCAGCGCCATCGTAAGTTGGCTGCTAATAGAGGAATTTTGCAGCATGTTCGCCATGGACTGCGCGAACCCGAAGAACGCGCTGGACATAATAACGCCCAGTGGATGCGCCGCGCCGAGCGTGCCCGCGGCCATCGCGATAAACCCGCGCCCCGCCGTGATATTCTGCGCGAACAGCGTAACGCCGCCCATGGTGAGCAGGCATCCGCCCAGCCCCGAAAGCAGACCGGAAAATACAATGGTAAGTATCTGCAGGCGGTCGGCCTTGATGCCAAGGCTCTCCGCGGCGGGCTTATTGATGCCAACAGAGCGCATGCGGAAACCTGTCACAGAACGGAACAGGAAAAAGTACAGAACGACTGCCATCACAAACGCGAACAGGTCGAGGTAAGTAAGCGCGCCAAACATCGTGCGCAACAGCGGCGCTTTTTCCAGAAAGCCCACGTCGATTTTTGTAAGGCTTACGAGGTCCGTGCTGACATACGCGCCCTTGCCGCCAAATATGATCTGCATCAGGAATGTCGTCAGTCCGCTGATCAACACATTGATGGATACGCCGACAACCAGCATAGCGCCTTTGAATTTTACCATGAATACGCCCGCCACCCACGCCACGGCCATGGAAGCCAGCATGGCGGCAAGCAGACAAACCGGCACGCTGTGCGTGTAGAAATTCGCGACGATGGAGGCGAACGCGCCCGTCAGCATCATGCCCTCCAGGCCGATGTTGAATATGAACACCCGGTTACACAGCGCCGAGCCGAGCGCGACAAACAATATGGGCGTGGTCATTCGTATCGTTGAATTAAATACAACCGCAAGATAATTCGCGTCTACCGTCATGCCTGCGCGCCCCCTTCCATATTGCCCTGTGCGGGCGTACCGCCGGCCGTTGCTTCAGCCACCGCCTTTGCCTTTTGCCTGCGCCGTATCTGGATGACGATTTTTGCGGAAATGAACAGCGTGATGCAGCCCTGTATGATGGACGATATCTCCAACGGAACGCTCGTCGAGCGCGCGATGGCCGCCCCGCCGGTCTGTATGCCCGCAAGAATGATGGACGTCACCAGTATGCCGATCGGATTATAACTGGAAATGAGCGCCGCGTTGAGCCCTACCCACGCGTAACTCGCGGAAACATACGTGTTATGCACGTACCGGTATTGCACGCCGAACACTTCGCTTACCCCCGCAAGCGCGCAGATAACGCCGCTGAGCGTGAGCATGCCATACATGACCTTTTTGCTGCTCACGCCGCCGTAATTGCAGAAATCGATGTTAAAGCCGCTCATTCTGGATTCATACCCGAACGTGGTGCGATTCATCAAAAACCAGATGGCCGCCACCAGCACGATGGCCAAAATGAAGCCCCAGTGCAGATTATATCCTTCCACAAGTTTCGGCAGGCGCATGCTTTCATCCAACATGAGCGTCTGGGTCAT
>JAEWWD010000196.1 GCA_023396535.1 Bacillota bacterium | reverse complement strand
GAGTGCCGCTGATGCCGAATATCACACGGTTAAGCGTAATGGAAAGGCCCGAACCGAATATGTTCAGCGCCGCGCCCACCACCGTCTGATTTGCTTTGACAGTCACCACGAGAAACGCGAACGCGAGGCCGATGAGGAGCCCTGACAGCACCGCAATCCCCATGCCTGCCCATGCGTTGCCGGTGTAGTACGAACCGGTAAAGCTGGCTAGCGCGCCTATGAGCATAATACCCTCGGCGCCTATGTTGACCACGCCCGCACGCTCGCTGTATACGAGGCCGAGCGCCGCAATGAGTATGGGCATGGCGGTCCGGACATCGGAGCTCAAAAAGCTGGTAATAAAGTCCATACTATTTGTCCTCCTTCGCTTCCCGCTTGATCGCCCATTTCTTCTGCAGGTCCGTCATAAAGCGGCTGCCCACCACGAATATGATGACAAGCGACTGTATAATGTAGATGCTCGCCGCGGGCACCTTCGCCATCATCTGCATCAGGTTGGAACCCGCGCGCAGCGCGCCGAACATGAGCGCTGAAAGCAGTATGCCTATGGGCGAGTTCTGGCCGAGCAGGGCGACGGCGATGCCGTCGAAGCCGTATCCTGGCGAGAAATCCTGGAACAGGCGGAGCTGCACGCCCATAAGTTCCATGGCCCCGGCAAGGCCGGCAAATCCGCCCGCGATGAACATGGCCAGCACTACGCGGTTCTTATTGTTGATGCCCGCGTAGCTTGCGGCGTCCGGATTGAGTCCCACGACGCGTGTTTCAAAGCCCGTACGCATTTTCCAAAGGAAAATGTAGTACAGCAGTACGCAAAGAAGGGCGACGATGATGCCCGCGTGAATACGGGAGCCCTCAAACAGACGGGGCAGCTGTGCGGATACCGCTATCTGCGGCGTCTGGGGCATTGTTCCCGGCGGCTCGACGAGCACGCTCATTACCATGTAGTTGCTGAAATAGTTGGCGACATAGTTGAGCATAATGGTGGTAATCATTTCGTTCGCACCAAAGCGAACCTTAAAAAATCCCGCCAGCATACCCCAGATACCGCCGCCCACGAAGCCCGCCAGTATGGTGAGCGGGAGATGCAAAAACGCGGGGGCCTTCACATACAGACCAACGATCACCGCGAAAAGGCCGCCCATATACAGCTGGCCCTCCGCGCCGATATTGATCAGACCGCAGCGGTTGGCCAGAGCAAAGCTCAAGCCGGTCATAATGAGCGGTGTCATTTTGACGACCGTCTCACCGAGCGCCTGTTTACTGCCAAACGCGCCCTGCGCGAGCGCTTTGGCGGCAAGGGCGGGGTCCTTCCCCATGACCACGATCAGCACCAACCCCAGCAACAGCGCCAGCAACAGCGCGGCGGCGGGCGCCAGTAAAGCGCCGATCATATCTCTAAGCCCTTTTAATTTCTTGTATGCGATCGATGGCATTATCGGCCTCCAATATATGCATTTTTCGGCTTAGAATTCTCTCGGTTCAGAATTCTGTTTTTGGCTTAGAATTCCTTGGTATCCTTGAGCGCCTTCGCGAGCTTTGCTACCTTTTCACCGATACGGCGGCAGCGCGTCATACCGATCTCATCTTCCCTGGCGCCCTGCTCGCCCTTGTCCTGGCTCCATACGCTTGCGCCCGTATACGTGCAGACAGAGCCGTTGGCGGGCGTGATGCCGTGGGTGCTGAAGAAGCCGTGGATGACGTTTATGGTGCACTCCTGCCCGCCGTTGCGCGTGCCGCCGACGGCGATCGCTGCGCCGACCTGCTTCGCGAAATAGTCCGGGTTATCCTTGAGTACGCCATAAGTACCGCGAAAACGCGACATGAACGCACAGAGCTGCGGCGTAATGCCCATTCCGTAAACGGGGGAGCCTATGATCAGCCCGTCCGCCTCGTGCACCTTCTCGAGAAGCTGCGTCGCGTCGTCTTCCCACAGCGTGCAGATGATTTTCCCATCACGGATACATTTGTTGCAGTGGATGCAGGGATTGATTTTTTTGCCCTTCAGAGAAATAAATTCCGTTTCAACGTCTCCTGTGGCTTCCGCAGCCTTCAGAGCCTCCTTTACGGCGTATGCCGTTGATTCCATGCGCGGACTGCCGCTGATGCCTAAAATCTTGATCATTGCCTTTTGCCTCCTTGACTGTAGATATGATGCCGGGCTGCCGCCCTGTATTCTTCTCTTTGTGTTCTTACGCCTTGAGATGGCGGTATGGGATTTTCCGGATTTCTGTTTGGAGCGCGTCGCTGACCGCGTTGATGAGGGCGGGAGCGGAGGGCACCACCGCGCATTCGCCAATGCTCTTTGCGCCGAACGGGCCGTATGGCTCCCCTTCTTCTATAAAGTCCACCTGTATGCGCGGCATTTGCGTTGCGCGCGGAGTGCGATAGGTTCTGAAATTGTTATACTTGTTCCTGCCGTTTTCATCGAACTCCAGCCCTTCGAGCAGGGCGTACCCGATACCCATCTGTATCGCGCCCTCTAACTGGCCCTCGATTCCCATACGATTGATAACGGTACCCACATCGTGCACGGCGACATAATCCGTCACCTCGACGTCCCCCGTCGCGCGCTCCACCCGCACTCTCGCCGCATGTACGCCGTATGAAGCCGGGCCGCAGGGCATCGCGTAAGTTTCCTGGCAGAATATCTCACGATGGCTGACATTCTGCGCATGCACCATAATTTCGTCCAGCTCCGCACGTTTGCCCGTGCGGCTGGATACCACGCCGCCCTTGCCGAGTGCGAGGTCCGCCTCGTCTTCCTGCAAAAACAGGGCAGCTTCCTTCAAGATCTCCGCGCGCACCGATTCGGCCACTTTCTTTGCCGCGCCGGCGCTTACGAACGTGCCGCGGCTCGCGTAATCTCCCAGATTGTACGGGCAGGCTTCCGAATCCGCCACCACACATTCGATGCGATCAATATCGATATCCAGTATCTCCGCCACGACCTGCGTCTGTACCGTAACGGAGGCGTTGCCCATATCGTGCGTGCCAGTGAAGAGTATGCAGGAGCCGTCCTCATTCATTTTCAGAGCCAGACAGGTCTGGTCCCTATGCGCGCCGAAGCAGCCGTTGCCGTGCGAACCTATGGCTATGCCTGTGCCGATTGCGTATTTCCCTTCCTCGTCGGACAGCGCGGGCCAGTTACGCATCAACTCCTGAGTCCGAGTCAGACAATCGAGCGGGCGTGGGTTTCCGATGGGGTAGGGGCCGCGCCAGTCAATACCGTCGGGCTCCACTAGGTTTTTGCGCTGCAGTTCAAACGGATCGATATTGAGCTCCCGCGCTATTCTGTCCATCTGCCGCTGCTGCGCGAAAAACGCCTGCGGTGAACCGTAACCGCGCATGGCGCCCGCCACGGGCGTATTTGTATAGACCGGAATGCCCGTAAAACGCATGTTGGGCGCCTTGTACACCTTGAATACCTTATGGCTCATCGCGCCCATAACGTTGAGCGCACTGCCCGCGTACGCGCCCGTGTTGGTCAGCACACGGAATTCCTGCGCAAGCAGCGTGCCGTCGCTCCGGACTCCGGATTTAATGGTGATCACCGCGCCATGGCGCGTGCGCGTGGACGTAATGCACTCCGCGCGCGTAAGCTCCAGCTTGACGGGCTTTCCCGTCATGATGGCGAGCTGGGCCGCAACGGGTTCGATCGTAGCTTCCAGCTTACCGCCGAACGCCCCGCCGATCGCCGGGCTGTGTACACGAATTTTATTGAACGGCAGGCCGAATATCCTGCCCAGCAATATGCGGGTCGCGAACGTGTTCTGGTTGGGTGCGGTTACCGTCAGCTTGCCCCTGGCGTCATAGTTCGCGATAGCGACGTGCGGCTCAATCGCGCAATGATGGATGGCGGACAATTCGTATCTGTCCTCGAATATGTAATCCGATTCAGCGAAGCCATTCTCCACGTCACCGGCGTTCTGCACCATGGTGGTAACCGCGTTGCTGTTCCCATGAATGGAAAACGCGCCAGGCTCAAGCGCTTTTTCCACATCCGTTATGATGGGGAGAGGCTCATATTCGACCTCGATCAAACGGATGGCTTTCTGCGCGATTTCCAGCGTATCCGCCGCCACGGCAGCCACCCTGTCGCCCACAAAACGCACGGTATCGTCGAATATGCGCTCCGTCTCGGGTATGTCGTGTTCATAAAAACGCATCGCGCTGTTAAAGCGCCGTTCGGATGAATTCAGGTGCGTCGCCACGGCGCGCACGCCGGGCAGCGCCTCGGCCTTGCTGGTATCGATGCTGCGTATGCGCGCGTGCGCGACGGGGGAGAACAGCACTTTCGCGTACAGCATGCTGCGTTCCTTGATATCCCCCACATACTGCATCTGCCCCGTTACCTTAAGCGCGGCGTCGCGTATGGGGATGCGCGCGCCAATATATCTGTATTCCCGGCTGCTCTTAGTCATGGCGGACCTCCCGCAGACGCCTCGCGGCTTCGCGAACGGCCTCCACAATCTTCACATACCCTGTACAACGGCACAAATTTGGAGCGATCGCCTCTCTGATCTCCTGTTCGGCCGGCGTTAACGTATGATCAAGCAGCGCCTTGGCGGACATGATCATGCCCGGCGTACAAAACCCGCACTGCACCGCTCCGCAGTCGATAAACGCCTGCTGCAGCGGATGCAGCGTACGGCCGTCGCTCAGACCCTCTATCGTCTCGATGCGGCTGCCCGGCAGGTTGACCGCCCGAAGCAGGCAGGAATTGACCGCCTTGCCGTCCACGATCACGCGGCACGCGCCGCAATCTCCCGTATTGCACCCGCATTTGGCGCCAGTCAGGCCCAAAACCTCGCGCAAAACATACAACAATGTCCAATTTTTTTCCACACCGACCGGGATATCCGCCCCATTGATGTTCAGTGTGATATTCTCCATATACGCGCCGCCTTTGATCTACATTTTAGAAGTTTTATAATGACTATAAGTATCTTCTATATTGTAGAAGAAAAGCGTGCGTTTGTCAAACGGTTCCGCCTCCAAAATACCGTTTTTCAATGGCAGTCCATACTGCGAAAAAGCACCCCGGACGGCCGTGCAGGCACATCGTTTATGCAAAGTCCACGCAGATATGCTTGACTTCCGTATACTTCATAATGCCCTCGACGCCGCCCGCGCGGTCTACGCCGGACTGCTTGTAGCCGCCTGTCTCGCACTCGGGGAACAGTTTGTTATAGCAATTCACCCACATGGAGCCGGAGCGTACCTTTCGGGCCACGCGCATGGCTTTGTCGATATCCTTTGTCCAGACCGCGCCGGCAAGGCCGAATTCGGTGCCGTTGGCGATTTCGATGGCTTCCTGCTCGGTACGGAACGTCTCCACAACCAGCACCGGCCCGAATATTTCCTCCTGTACGATGCGGCTGTCGTGGGCGGGGTTTTTAATGATGGTGGGCGCTACAAAATAGCCATTGTCCAGACAGTTTTCCGTTACGCGGCGTCCGCCGGTTATGAGCGTGCCGGTCTTCAGGCCGTCCTCGATATAGCCGAGCACGGTTTCAAGCTGCGCTTTGGAAACCACAGGTCCCATCTGCGTACTCTCGTCCAGGCAGAATCCCAGCTTCAGACCTTCCGCCATACCCTTGAGCCGCGCAAGAAACTCGTCCGCAATGCTCTCTTCAATGACCAGCCTCGTGCCGCTCGTGCAAAGCTGCCCGGCGTTGGTGAATACGGCCTTGATCGCGTAAGGCAGCGCTTTTTCGATATTTGCGTCCGCGAACACGATGTTGGGAGATTTGCCGCCCAGCTCCAGGGACAGCTTCTTCATGGTTTCCGACGCGGAGCGCGTAAGGCTCTTCCCCACTTCTACGGAACCCGTGAACGAGATCATATCGACGTCGGGGTGCTCGGACAGCACGTTGCCTATCACCGACCCCTTGCCGGACACGGCGTTGATGACGCCGCGGGGAAGCGTGGGCACATCCTTGAGCAGCCGTACAACCTCCAGCGTGCAGGCCGTGGTCTGCTGCGCAGACTTAATAACGATGGTGTTGCCCGCGGCAAGCGCCGGGGCAAGATCGCGCATCATAAGCGTGATGGGATAATTCCAGGGCGTGATGCCCGCCACCACGCCGACGGGCTCCCGGCTCAGTACGGAAAGGCTGCTGCGGTCCACCGCCGTCGTGCCGCCGTAAAGGGTACGCGCGGCGCTCGCGTAATACTCCATATACCCAATCGAACCGTTGATCTCAAAACGTGCCTCGGCGATGGGCTTGCCGGTTTCAAGAGCCAGTGCGCGCGCAAGGGTCTCAAGATTGGCGCGCATGGCGGCCGCCCATTTCATCAGTACGGTCGAGCGCAGGCGGGGATTGAACGCCCAATCCTCCTCGTAAAACGCGCGCTTCGCGGATGCGATGGCGGCGTTCACGTCCGATTTGTCCGACGCGGGTATGCTGGATACAAGCTCGCCGTTGCAGGGGCAGTATATATCCAGAGTCGCGCCCGAAAGCGCCGGCGCCCATTTTCCGTCGATAAAGTTCTCATAAGAACCCAGATAGTATTCCTGTGACATAGTTTTGCTCCTTTCAATCATCTGCGTTGAGGCGATACCTCACCGCCGGTAAAATACAGAAATGCTTCGGTTAAGAGATCAATCCAAACGCGCGCGCAAGGCCGTCCTCATCCTCCGCCCCCGCGATCCATGTGTTCGCACTGGTCAGGTTATGTATGCGGACCTGTCCGTAAGCGGGCAGGGCGCGCAGGGCTTCCCGCACAGGCTCGTCCTCGTCGGAGCGCAGCCACAGGCTCAGCACGGCGCCCTTTTCATACGCCGCACGAACGCGCTTCTCCATCAACTCTCTGTCGTCGCAAAACGTCGGCACGGGTACGTTGTACCAGGCCCACTGGAACGTATCGCGCGAAAGTCGTTTCGCTATCAACTCCAGCAACTCCGCCAGAGATAAGAAAGCCGCATATGCCGCAGCAGCAGCCCCGGTTTCCGGCAGGCGATACGCCCCCGCCGGGAGCTTGTCTCCAGAATCGCCGATGGATACGGCGCATTCTGTCCAGTTATGCAGCGACCCCTGCTTCACAGGCGGCAAAAGCCGGGCAGGGTCGTCCAGCCTCGCCTCCAGCACGGGCAGGCGATAGCTCCCGATCAGCCTGTCCCCGTAGGATATATCCGCCCGCCCCGCGCAAAGGCGCGTAAACAGTATGAGCGCCTCCTGCCAGGTCACGATAGACTGTAATCCGGTATTTTCGTTGCGCATACTCAAACGACGCCTCCTTCTCCCATAAACGAGCGCTCCAGCACGTCCATCCCGAGATGACCCGCCGAGAACACGCTGCCGGTCGCCATGTTGATTAGATTTACTTTGCAGGGCGCGTCCCAATCGCGCGGAACATTCGCCCAGGATCTGCCGCATTGCTTGAACAGATCGAAGAACGGCACGCCGTATACCGTTTCGTCGTTTTTGGAGAACGGGATATCCGGCAGCATCCGCTCTATCTCTTTATCCGCGCAACGTACGTAGATATTCGCCTCCTGCCCATAAATCAGGCAATCGTTCACCCGTCCGTACGCGATCTGCTCGTCGTCCACTACGGAAATAACTGGTGTCGTCGCGCTCCCCTCCACGATATACTCCATGGGGAAGCCGCGGTCGAACAGTGTGGGTACCGTCTGTTCCACGTTTCGCGCGCATACCTGCACTGCGCCGGAGACACAGCCGGTACGTGCGGCAAGCAAGTACAGTTTGTCGCAGGGCAAGCCGCAGCCTTCGCCGATGAGCTCAAGCAGTTCCTCGTCGGGAAGCTCCTCCGTCTGTATGCAGCCTACGGCCGCCCGGGGAGAGTCGTCGCGGTAGTCGACCGCTGCCGAGAATTTATCCTGCTGGCGTACGGAGCGCACGGGGCCGGAAATGACCACGCGCCCGCCGCGATACGGAATCTTCCAGTACGCGGCGTGCGAAGCCATGACGCAGATGGACGGCGCTTTTGTAAATACGCGCACCGTCGGCACCAGATGGTCCTTTAAACGCATGGAGCCGTAGGTCATTTTCCCTAAGCCGCCCATGCAGATTTCGGTAAAATATTTTCCTGCGCGGAAACCCGCTTTGCTTTGCACGCCGAAATCCAGCACCGTCGCGCCGTTTTTGAGTTTTACGACGCCGATATCCAGCGCGTCCGCCTGCGGGAGTACGATGTTCTCGATGATATCGGCCGCAGCGTTATTGACGCTGTAATGGTTGGGCATGAAGCCTCCTCCTTCGTCGTATTGGAGTTGGTCAGACAGTCTCCAGCATATCCAGGAACACTGCTTTGCAGTCCTCTGCGGACGGCTTGCGCGGATTGTTCGCGATCATATACATTTTGAACGCGCCCTGCGCGATGGTATCGGCTGCTTCGGCGGTCACGCCGTATTTCGCGAGGTTGACCGTCACGCCGGTCTTTCTGAACAAACCCTCCACCACGCGCACGGCCATATTGGCGGCCTGTTCATCGGATAGCCCCGCGCAGTCGCAGCCGAGCAGTTCCGCCACGCGGCGGTACCGCTTCGCGCAGCTTTGCGCGTTATAGCGCATGACGGGCGCGAGCAGCAGCGTATTCGCTTCGCCGTGCGCCAGATGGTAGTGCGTGCACAGCGGGCCGGACATGGCGTGTACCATGCCGAGACCCGCCTGGTCCATGGCAACGCCCGCGAGCATGGAGGCAATCGCCATATCCTCGCGTGCCTGCATGTCCTTGCCGTTGGTGCAGGCGGTCACGAGAGAGCGGCCTATGAGCTCTATCGCTTTTTCCGCCCATGCGTCGGTAACGGGCTGCGCCTTGAGGCCCGTAAACGCTTCAATCGCGTGGGTGAGCGCGTCCATGCCCGTTGTCGCCGTCAGAAACGGCGGCAGGCCTGCCATCAGCTCGGGATCTATAATAGCGCACTGCGCGAACAGCCTGTCCGAATTGATACCCTTTTTCACGCCTTTATCTCCGATGACGGCGCAGCGCGTAACCTCCGCTCCCGTACCCGCCGTCGTGGGAATGGCGATATAGGGCAGCGCGGGGGTTTCAAAATCGAAGCCGTTCCATTGGTAATCGGACAGCGGACGGGCGTTCGTGGCCAGCGCGGATATGATCTTGCCCAGATCCAGCGGGCTGCCGCCGCCCACCGCCACGATTTTTGTGGCGGAAAAGCCCTTAAGCGCCTCTGTGGCGCTTAAGGCAAGCTCAGACGTCGGGTTGGGCGGAACATCCGAGAAAACGGAATATGCGCAACCCTTTTCCCTGAGTATGCCGGTAACGGCGCCCGCAATGCCCGCGGCTTCGATGCCCTTGTCCGTTACGACAAACACACGATCGGACGACGATACGAGATCGGAGAGCGTATGAAGCGCACCCGCGCCAAAGCGCACCCGAACGGGAAGATAAAACTGTATTGCCATAATAGTACCTCCTTACCATAACCGGTGATAATATGTAAAGCTGTAATAAAAATTTGCGGAAAACAGAAATCCGGCCAGAACACCCCTATGGATCGAAGCTGCAACAATGCAAAACGCCATTGCAATTATACTCCGCCATGCCGAGTGTGCTGCCGGAAGGGCCCTGTATCGCCGGCTGGAACGAGCCGGACGCGCGCGGGCTGTGCCGCCATCAATAGACGAGATCGATTTTCTGTCATTATAACGTTCCGCCTGTAGCATGTCAATATTCTCCCCGGTTGAGAGACTTCAACTGAAATAAGCGCGGGCAATATCCGGACTGAAGATTTGCGGTCAAAAAAGCAGCGGACAGCCCCGTTGTATCTTGTATGATCTAGTACATAATGATACAATGATAAAGAATAAGCGATAGGATGAGATGCAGATGGATCATGAGCTCCAGATCAACCGTGTGGACAATGCGCAGCTTTCCCATAAGACGAGGGACGCCCTAATCGAAATCATTCGGGAAAACGCACGCGACGACAAGCCATTCAAGCTTCCCAATGAGGATATGCTTTCACAGCGGCTCGGCGTAAGCCGGAACGTTCTTCGCGATGCGCTGATGTCCCTTGAAGAGATGGGCATTGTCACCCGCCGCAGGAGCAAAGGCACCATCGCAAATCCCGCGATCGCGAACACCTCCGGGCGCATGGACGTACATCCCGAGCTCTTCCTGATGTTGCGGGAAATGGGGTATACGCCCCGTGTGGAAACAAAGCGCTTTGGATTCGTATATGAAAATGACCCGGAACTGGGCGAAGAGGACAATTATCTCAATGTCGAGAAGCTGTTCCTTGCCGATGAAAAACCGGTGGCTTTTTGCATGGATCATATAGCGGGCAGTTATGCCGGGCGCGGGAAAGAATATATCTCCGTGCTCAAGGATTGCAGCCACTACAAATTCCTCGAACTCTACTGCCAGACGACAATGGCGTATACCATGGCGCGCGTGGACGTGCTGCTTGCGGAACCGTGGCTCGCGCGCATATTGAAAGTTGCCGAAAACGAGCCCGTCATATTCATGGAGGATCACGGCTATAATTTCGACCACGAGATTGTCATCCACTCCTATATCTATTTCCGCCGTGATACCATCAGTATCCGGTTCCTGCGCAAGAACTGGTAGGTTATATTCCGCCCGGGGACAACGTCGTCCGCGGGCGCAATGAGAATACAAGGAGAGAATATCCGGCATGAAGCAAGCAGACTTGATCGTCAAGCACGCCTGTATCGTTACCATGAACAAAGACAGACGCATACTAAGCGACGCCGCAATCGCCGTCACCGGGGATACGATAACGGCAGTCGGCCCTACGGAGGAAATACTCGCCGCGTACCAGGCGGCGCGCGTGATCGACGCTACGGATAAAGCCCTGTTTCCCGGCTTTATCAACACGCACAGCCACCTTTTTCAGGTACTGCTGAAGGGCTTGGGGCGCGACAAAACGCTGTTCGACTGGCTGGATAGCTCCGTCCGCCGTGCGCTGTGCCGCATCACGCCCGAGCGCGCAAAAGCCGCCGCAATCACGGGCTGCATGGAAAATCTGCGTTCCGGCATCACGACCGTGCTGGATTATCAATATTGCCACGGCTATTACGGCATCGACGAGGCGGTGCTCAGCGCGTTTGAACAGACCGGCATACGCGGCATACTGGGGCGCGGGTTCGCCAACGTTTCCTCCCTGCCCCACAGACCGCCCGTTGTCGAAACGGAGGATGAATTTTTCGCCGCCATCGAAAGACTGGCGGAACAGTATCAGGATCATGCGCGCATCAGCATCGCCATTGCGCCGGGCATTATCTGGGACGTATCCAGGGAAGGCTATAAACGCTGCCGGGAGCTTGCGAACCGTTACGGCCTGCTCCTGACCATGCACATCAACGAGACCGCAGATGATGATGCATTCAGCCGTGAAACATATGGGAAGGATACCATCCCCTTCCTGGAGGAAGTCGGCTTTTTGGGTCCCGATCTCATCGCCGTGCATTGCGTGAACATGCAGGAGGACGACATCCAAACTTTCCAAAAATACGATGTAAAAATCGCGCATTGCCCCATCGCGAATATGATACTCGCTTCGGGCGTCGCGCCTGTGCCGGAGTTCCAGAAAGCGGGGCTCACCATTTCGCTCGCAACCGACGGCGCGGCCAGCAGCGATATGCAGGATATGCTGGAAATCATCAAAGCCACCGCACTCATACACAAATGCGTGCGCAGGGACGCGAGCGTGGTAAACGCGGGCGAAGTGCTGGAAATGGCGACCATCGGCGGCGCGAGGGCCATCGGCCGCGAGAAACATCTCGGTTCCATCGAGCCGGGTAAGAAGGCGGACTTCTTCCTGTTCAACCCCAAAACACCCAAAGCGACGCCCATGGCGGACCCTGTAGCGACGCTGGTATACTCCTCTTCCGAGGAGAATGTGGATACCGTTGTGGTCGGCGGCGCGGTGCTGCTGGAAGGCGGAAATTATACAACGGTGAACGAGTCCAAAGCGCTGGCGGATTGTCAGCGGGCGGCGGCGGAACTGCGCGCCGAAACAGAGCTCGGCAACGAGCAGTGGGGGCAAAAAATACAGATCGGCGCTTATAAAGCCTAATACTAAGTAAATATCAGGCCGCAGGCAAACTCGCCTGCGGCTTTTTCAATGCAGCTTTCAGTGAAGACAAGCGCCTGACAATCCGGCTGCCGGATGTCAAGCGCTTGTCTTAGGAAGGTATGCAAAACTATCAGAAAGTGAAACGCAAGTTACCACCTGAGCAGTATGCGATGGATATCCCTGTCCGCGTCGGCGCGGCGCATTTCTTCCTCAAACCGCTCAAAGCTTCCGAAGCTGAGGTTGATGCCGTCGTAGTTCAGGAGCCCGCTGCCCAGCAGGCGAACCGCCTGGCGGAAGCTCTCCTTATCGTGGCGCAGCGCGCCGGTTACGACAAGCTCCTTGAAATGAATCTGGTCGATATCGATGCAGGCGCTTTCCTCCAGTGTGGGCGCGTACAACAGCAGCGTCGCTCCAACGCGCGCGGCGCGCATGCAATCGTTGATAACCTTGGAACCGCCCGCCGTATATACCACCGCCGCCGCTCCCAGTTTGCCGGTCAGTGCAAGCACGCGCCCGCTCCAGTCGCCCGCGGAGGGATCGATTACGACATCAGCGCCTGCCGCTTTTGCGTTCTTCCTGCGCTTTTCACTGCGCTGCACGACGATGACCTTGCACCCGCGCAGTTTGAGCAGCTTGAGGAACAACAGCCCCATAAAGCCCGCGCCTATAACCACTACCGTATCCCCGGCCACCACGTTCATGCGGCTGATGCCGCGCGTCACGCAGGCGACCGGCTCCGCAAGCGCCGCGTAATGAACGGGCATATCCTTTGAAAACGGGAATACCTCGTAGTATTTGCAGACGAGATAATCCGCGAAGCCGCCCGGGCCGGAGTAGGGCAGATCCGACGGGGCGAAATTCTCCCCGCAATGGTTGTCGAACCCGCGGCGGCATGGCTCGCACGCGTTGCAGCGCTTCCACTTCGCGATGGCCGCAGGCATACCAATTTGTATGTCCTCCGAAACCTGTTTGCCTTTCTCCAGCACAGTCGCCGCGATTTCATGCCCGCCCACAAAAGGAAAGGGCATGCTCTCCTCCCCGGCGAAAATATGCCGCTCCCATGTGCACAGGCCGCAGGCTTCCACCTTTACAAGAACCTCGTCCGGCGCAAGGGGCGCAAGCTCGCGCTCCACATATTCCATGCTGCCCACGTCGTTGAATTGTATTTGCCTGACCTTCATTGGTCATTCCTCCTCAAAATAGCGCCGATACAGACCGAAGCCGGCATGGCGTATTTACTCAGAACGCGAACAAAGTCTTCATGCCCTTTTTCTCAATCAGGCTTTCGAACGCGTCCTTCCAGCCGTCAATAGATACGACGTCCGTGATGACGGGCGAAATATCGAGAAGTCCAGCCTGCTGCATCTTGAGCGCCTGGTCCCAATC